>CAMQRS010000007.1 GCA_947036815.1 uncultured Erysipelotrichaceae bacterium | reverse complement strand
ACTCGTATTTGTGCTGATAATACTTTTAATTCTTTTAATTCTTGTACGTTCATCCTTTACCTCTTTCTGAAATAACTAACTTAGTAAGTCCGCTTATTCCTATCCATATTTATTTGACACAATTTAACTATCAACAAGTTTACCTTATTGACCCCGATTATATCTATGTAAAACAAATACTTTATGATAGTAGATTGCAGCGTGCGATCTAAATTGTATTATTTACCATATGATTATAACATATTTATTTTTACATACATGATTATAATACATTTTTATTCTGCACTAATATGTAATTTTTACCTACTTTACATTATATAATTGAACTTACCTCTACCTCATGCTAGAATGTAGAGGATTATTAATAATAAAAAGAGGAATTAACATGAAATTTGATTTACATATGCATTCGAAGTATAGCCGAGATGGTGATTTTACACCAAAACAATTAATAGAATTTATTCATCAAAAAGGAATTCAATGTGTTGCATTAACTGATCATAATGAAGTTCGTGGAATTGACGAAATGATACATTATGCTAAGCAATATGATATCCAAGTAATTCCTGCCATCGAATTTGATACCTTATTCGATGGTAGAGAAACCCATTTAATAGGTTATGGTATTGATTATAATAAACAGCACTATAAAGATTTATCAAGGTTTATCAATACCATCATGGATGATGTAACTGAACTTAGAATTAAGAAATTTGAAGAAACATATCAGATTGAAATTGATCGCAACCAAATATATCCCTTTATAAAAGACGGAGATAATCCTTTCTTTATTATTTGCGAATACTTATTTAGTAAGCATCCAGATATTGAAGACTTTAAACCATACATTCCTGGAGGAAGTAGATCGAACCCAGCAATTCCTAATTTCTTTTGGGACTTATGTAAAAAAGGAAAACCAAACTATGTAGAAGTATTGTATCCTGATTTCAAAGAAACGATTGATCGTATTCACGCGGATAATGGATTAGCTATCTTAGCTCATCCCCACGATACATATTATTTACAAGATGAATTATTGCATCAAGCGATTGCTTATGGAATTGATGGTATTGAGGCTTACAGTAACTATCATACACCTGCACAAAATGAATACTTCGAACAATTTTGTAGAGATAATGGTATATTAATTGGTATGGGAAGTGATTTCCACGGTAGTCTTAAACCTTCTATTGAACTTGGAGAATATGGATACCAAAAGGATCAAAAACAAGAAATATTTAATGCATTTATAAGTAAATTAAATAAATAATAATTTAAAAAAAATATCATCTTAATCAACTAGGATGATATTTTTTATTGTCTCTTGGATATTGTCATGACTCTTTCATTATTAGAGTCCACAACTCTCGTTTTTTTAAACCCTACATTCAAGTATAAATTAAATGCTACTGTATTCTCTTCATATAAAGACAAATATATTTTCTTTGTTTTATAATGCTTATACAGTTCATCCATAATCAATAATAGCACTTGTTTTCCATACCCTTTACCTTGGTAGTTTTTGTCTATCATATAACGATCTAGCCATACCCTTGAATACGGTATGATTCCATATGTTTGTCTTCCATGCATCGCAAAACCAATTAAAATTCCACTATTATATATTCCATAAAAATTCCAACACATGTGATAAGCATTGGTCTGTGCTTCTATAACACACTCTTGTGCCGATTCAATAAAACCTGATTGAGACTCTTCTACCTCTAGTATTAGAATATCATTCCATTCTTTTTTCTCTAAGAGTTTTATATATAATCCTTGCTTATTTGCCATGCATACCTCTTCCTATTTATTTAAGATGTCACTTTCAATGATTCGTGCTGCTTCTCGTACACATTCGATGCACCCCGCTCTTTTTCCTCCAACCATTGTTTGATCTTTACTAAGTTTCAGCGCTCTACACTCTATCGCACCTAAACGTTCACAAAATTTCTTTTGTAATGCATTTACCTTAGGGTAGCTAGTAACTTTAGATTTCTTAGTAACATCACTATCACTATACACTAATCCTGCTACAATAACCATCCCACTTGCTGCTCCACATATACCTGCATGTCCTGGGACACCACCACCGAATCCTTCAGCTACTTTATAAACTAAATCATGATCTGCATTTACTTCGTCTGCATATGCGCATGCCACTGCCTGTGCACAATTATACCCATTCTTAAATAAATGTATTGCTGTTTCTACTTTTGATTCCATCATATTTCCCCCTTATGTTTTTTATAAATACAGTATATCACTATACTTCTAAAGTTACAAATAATCATTCAAACTCTATCACAAACAATCATTACCATTTAACAATGCAACATTTAATACAATCCTTATTTTCTATAAATATACCTTAATATTATTAGTAACCAAAATATAAGATCTCACAAAAAGTCAATTTGCATAGAAAAACAACCAAAATAGGAGTATACTATAACTTATTATTAAGGGGGAATTACATGGAAGCTAGTCAAAAAGGTTTGCTTACTGAAGGAAATATATGGAAACAAATTCTGTTTTTTGCTTTTCCATTATTAATAGGGAATCTATTTCAACAACTATATAATACAGTTGATAGTATTGTTGTTGGAAATTATATTGGAGATGCTGCACTTGCTGCGGTTAATTCAAGTGGTTCTATTGTCAATTTATTAGTTAGTTTTTTCATGGGTTTATCGCTTGGTGGTGGGGTTGTTATCTCACAATACTATGGCGCTAAAGATGCAGAAAATGTTCATCGTGCTATTCATACAACGATGGCAGTAGCTTTTATATCAGGTATTTGTTCAACGATTTTAGGGGTATGCTTTACTCCAACTATTTTAAAATTAGTCAATGTTGATCCTCTAGTTATGGAAAGTAGTATCATTTATCTACAAGTATATTTCATGGGTATCATGGGTTTAATTGTATATAACATGGGAAGTGGTATGTTACGTGCTGTTGGTGACAGTAAACATCCTCTGTATTTCCTAATTATATCTAGTATCACAAATATTGTCTTGGATATTGTATTCGTTACTCAATTCAACATGGGTATTGCTGGTGTTGCCTATGCAACTATGATTGCGCAAGCGTTGAGTGCGACATTAACGATTAGACAGTTATGTAAGTCTACTGAAATGTATAAGCTTACATTAAAGAAAATTAAAATTCATAAAGAAATATTTCAAAAGATTATTAAAGTTGGATTACCTAGTGCCTGTCAAAATGCGATAGTATCGCTATCTAATGTGGTTGTTCAAGCAAACATTAATTCATTTGGTGCAATCGCCATGGCAGGAGCCGGTTCTTATATGAAGGTAGATGGTTTTGCCATCATGCCTGTAATGTCATTCTCTATGGCGATGACTACTTTTGTTGGACAAAACATGGGGGCTAAAAAATTCGATCGAGTAAAAAAAGGAGCTTTGTATGGAATGATTATGAGTGTGGTTTCTATTCTCATCGTTTCGTGTTTCCTATTATTATTCGCTCCACAAATTATGTCTATCTTCTCTAGCAATCTTGAGATTCAAGGAATTGGTCAATTAATGATGCGCACTGTTGTGCCAGGATATGCCCTACTTGCTGTTTCCCATTCTCTTGCAGGAGTTATGAGAGGGGCAGGAAGAACAAAAGTGCCGATGTATGTCATGGTATTTTGTTGGTGTATTTGTCGTATGGTATGGATTACAGTTACCGTTGAATTATTTAACGATATTAAATACGTATTTATGGGTTGGCCAATTACATGGGGTTTAAGCGCCATTATACTACTCATCTATTACAAACGTGCAAACTGGATTCAAGTATAAAGAAAAGTCACAAAATGATACTTAGCAATTGCTAACCCATTTTGTGACTTTTTGTATACTGATTTTTGGAGTACTCGTAAAAATCAACTTCATGTAAGAGTACCTATTTGAAGTACTCACTCTTTTTATTCACTAAACATGGCAGTAGATAAATATCTCTCCCCTGTATCTGGTAATAATACAACGATTGTTTTCCCTTCATTCTCTGCTTTTTGAGCTTCAATGACTGCTGCATGTAAAGCAGCACCACTTGAAATACCTACAAGCAATCCTTCTGTTCTTGCGCAGTTTCTACCCATTGCAAAAGCATCTTCATCGCTTACTCGTATGATTTCATCGTACACATTCGTGTCCAATGTATTTGGGATAAACCCAGCACCAATTCCTTGGATTTTATGTGGTCCAGCTGATTCTCCACTTAAAACAGCTGAGTTTGTAGGTTCTACTGCAACCACCTTGATGTCTTTCTTACTCTTTAAGTATGCTCCAACACCACTGATGGTCCCACCTGTTCCAACTCCAGCTACGAATATATCAACACTTCCCTCACTATCTTCATATATTTCTATTCCTGTTGAAGTAACGTGTGCTTGAGGGTTTGCTTTATTTTCAAATTGAGATGCAATAAAACTATTAGGAGTGTTTTCCTGAATTTCTTGAGCTTTTTGAATTGCCCCCTTCATTCCTTCACTTCCTTTTGTTAATACCAAGGTCGCTCCATATGCTGTTAATAAGTTTCTACGTTCCATACTCATCGTATCTGGTAACGTAATAATTGTATGATATCCTTTTATCGCAGCAACGAGAGCTAATCCTATTCCTGTATTTCCACTTGTTGCTTCAATAAGTGTTGCTCCTTTAGAAATGATTCCTCTATTTTCTGCATCTTCTATCATCCGTAGCGCAATACGATCTTTCACACTACCTCCTGGGTTATTCATTTCTACCTTCGCCAATAGAGTCGCATTTAATCCATATTGTTTTTCTATATTTGATAGCCTTACTAATGGCGTATTTCCTATTAGTTCGAGTGCATTTTTATATATTTTTTTCATTTGTTTACTCCTTTTACTTCTATATCAGTATGATATAGTCTACCCATAATATTGTCAAATATTTTGCACAATAAAAAAACGCACTCATTCGAGTGCGTTTGCCTTATTCTATGTCTGAAATCTTAACTATTCCTTCACTTACTTCATAAGAAATATCTAATGTATCTCCTACTTTCACAAATGCTAATTCATCTTCAAATTTAGTATCAAATTCTATCTTATATTTTCCACCTTCACTGTCTATGAAGTAATAATAAGTAGTTCCATCAACCAATATTTTTTCTAATGATGCAATCGTGATTGTTTTAGTATCTTTTTCTTTTTCAACTAAACTAGTTCCACCTTGCACTTCAACCATTAACTCTTTTAATACATCAAAACCTTCGTTAACATCAACTGTAACTACTTTTTGATAGTCTGTTACATCGATCATCGCATATTTTTTAATTACTCCATTACTCTCATCGCTGCTTGGAGCTCTCAAACTTAACATGTAAGTTGGATTTCCATTCACATTAACTAAAATTGGGAATGATGCTTCATAACCGAAGTTTTTAACTTCATCTTCTGCCGATTTCATTGCACTAGTTTCATTCGCTCCTGGAGCACTAATTTTCAACGCTTCATGAGTTCTCATATTTACTAGCATAAATCCTAAGTTACTTTCATCAGCAGTAACACTTGTAATTCCTGTATATAACCAAATATCTCCATCTTTTTCAATATAGTTATATCCTTCACTTGATACTACTACTTGTTTTTGACCGATAACTGAATTTATATATCCGTCTTGTAAACTTCCGTGATCGTCAATTTCTTCGATTATTAAACTTTCAGGAAAAATTCTGTCTACCCAACTAGGCATATCATCTAATGCATAATTTTTGCTTTCTCCATTAATAGGATCCACTACAATTGCACCAGTTACTGAGCGTTTAGCCCCTACTCCTTTATATGTATAAGTACTACATACATACCAAGGTTTTCCATCTTCATCAATTTCAAATGAAGGACTTCCAAAGATTTCTGTTGGATAGTTGAAACGTAAATGACGTTCTAAATTCTTATTGAATAACGCTGATGGTACATACTTCATGTTATCCAAACCTAAATCATCTAAACGAACAAGTTCTGCGCTTCCACTTGTTGAATCAACACTAATGTAAGCCGGGATTCCTTCGTCTTTATTCGATGCCCATTTAAAGAAATCTGCATACTCTAGAGGAGTAACACGATACACACTATCTAAATATGATATTTGTGTATATTCTGTAGACACATTAAACTGAGAAACTAAGTCACTCATTTGTCCCATTACACGATCACCCAACGCTTGCGTTGTAGTACGATCTATAATCGGTGTTTTTGTAAAGTCTACTTCACTAATCGTATCAAATTCTGCTTCTTCAACATCAATACGTGATGCATATTCATCCGCATTAAATAATCGAACTGAAATACTACTAGAAATGACTGGTAAAGCAATACAAACTGCTAAAGCAGTACCAAATACAATTCCGACTTTTTTAAGGTTAGTATTATAGAACTTTACACTTGGGATTGTTGCCATCACAATGATTGGAACTGCCAACACTGCAATCATTAATGTCGCATAAGACCAAAACAGTGGTGAATGCCAGTCTAAAGGTGGTAGTTGTACATAATAAACAGCGGCTCCAAATATCACATAAGCAATCGCAAATATTAATAATAAATTTTTCTTCATAATATACCTTCTTTCTTTGTTATTATAACAAATTATAGTGAAAATGTCTTGTAACATGGTATAATCAATTTATGAATATTTTTTCAGATAGCTACATATTCATATTCGTTTACTTATTTTTTTATTAAATGTCCTCGTAGCTCAGATGGATAGAGCACACGCCTCCTAAGCGTGGGGTCGGAGGTTCAACTCCTCTCGTGGACACCATTTTCTAAATAATAGCCTTTTAGATTAAAGACTATGTATTATATGTGTCTATAGCTCACCTGGATAGAGCGTCAGACTCCGACTCTGAAGGTAGCAAGTTCGACTCTTGTTAGGCACACCAATTGAAAGTTAAACTGAAATGAAAGTTTCAGTTTTTTTTTAGTTTTACATCCGTTATTTAGATATCGTATCCTTGTATTTTATTAAAATCGCATAATAAAAAGATATGGAAATATTTCTATTTTCATATCTTTATTACATCCTATTTAGTAATGGATTACACTCAACTAATATTAGAATTTAAATAACCGTTAATTATGGTATTATTCTTCCAATCCACATTGACTGTATGAACTACAGAATGTGAAGGTTGTTAAATCACCTTCATCAGTTTTATCTTCTTCATGTTCGTAAGTAACTTTCATTAATTTACCAACACTAAATAATCCGATATTGAATTCATCGCTTAATACTAATGTTTTTACTGAATCTTCGTCTTTATAATTGTGTACAACGATTGTTTTTGCATCTTCGTTTATTTCACTTATAATAACGCCTTCTTCTGTACTTACTTTTGCAGCACTACACCCTGTAACTAATGCTAAAAGTAAACATGCTAATCCTAAATTAAATTTTTTCATATTTTCTCCTTCTATTCTTATATAGATTAGGTTTCCCTTTGTCAATTATAACACTAAAAATTAGTCTTTCAAGAGCATTTTAGATAGTTTCAAAATAAAACAATTTACATTTATTTTCTTGAAAATGTTACAGAAAAATGAAATATATTACATAAACAATAAGCGTTATTTTTTAAACAATAAATCATACAAAGTATGATTAAATCCAAATTGTTGAAGCAAAGTTTCCACTTCCTGTTTTGCTTTTTCTTTTTTTGATTCAGTTATTTTATCGCTTTTCGTACATCTTAATAAGATATTTTTAGGTGAATGTGCAATATCAATAAATTCTAATACTTGCACTTTATAAGATTGTGTTTCTAGTAAATTAGCACGTATTTCATCTGTCATAATAGATGATAGTCGTTCCTTTAATAATCCATACTTAGTCAAGATTGAGAATTCATCACTTTGAATTTGTGCATTCACCTCATGTTGACAACAAGGAACAGAAAATATAATTTTCGCATTCCATGTAATCGCATTATATAAGGCATGATCCGTTGCCGTATCACATGCATGTAAAGAAATCACCATATCTACATCAAAATCACATTGATATCCATTGATATCTCCCACTTCAAATGCTAAATTTTCATAACCATACTTTTCAGCGATTGCGTTACAATTTTTAATTACTTCTTCTTTTAAGTCTAATCCAATCATACGTACTTCTATTTTTTTGATTTCAACTAAATAATAATACAGAATGAATGTTAAATAACTTTTTCCACATCCAAAGTCAATGATATTCAACTTTGTCATATCTGGAGTAATGCAATCATCTATCATTTCTATAAACCGATTGATTTGCTTATATTTATCATACATTGATTGAACAATTTTACCTTCTTTTGTGAAAATATTTAAATCATACAAAGGAGCAATATAACTACCTTCTTCTAAGATATACTTTTTCTTTTTATTATGGTCTTTAACTTCTAACACTTTAGGAGCACTTACTTGTTTACTTGAAACCATCATTTTTCCTTTTTTACTAATTTTTATTACATAGTTTTTTACTTCTGTATAGGCATCACATTGTTTAAACATCTCTGTTAAATATATCTCTAATTTATGTAAACAATCTCTTTCGGTTACGTTTTCATGAAAAGCTTGTGTTTGAGTAAACATTTCAAATTGATAATATATTTCTTCTTTCAACATTATTTTTCTTATTACTATTTTTTTATATTGAGACTCTTTACTTTTTGGATTAGAAAGAATTACCTTATCAATATTATTATGTATTATTTCTTCTAGAACTACCTTCATATATTCTCCTTTATATAGTATTGTTTTCTACTATTTTAACTAATAACTTAACTATTTTCTCCATAGACTGAATACTAATAAATTCATATTTTCCATGGAAGTTAAATCCTCCTGTACCGATATTCGGACACAATAAACCTGCATATGTCAATCTAGCACCATCTGTACCACCTCGTATGGGAGTGTTTTTTGGATTCATTCCTAATTGTTTCATCGCTTCTTCTACTTTTTCAACAATTTCGATTTTAGTACGTACTAAATCAGCCATATTTGCATAACTATCTTCTATGCTTAATGTTATTGTATTCGAACCGTATTTTTTATTTAAAAAATCTGCAATCAACATAAAGTCTTCTTTTTGTTTTGCGAACAAGTTTGTATCATGATTACGTATAATATATTCCATTTTAGCTGCTTCACACTCTCCTTGAACATATGTCAAGTGATTGAATCCTTCATATCCTTGCGTTAGAGCAGGATGATCTTTAGTTGGCAATAATGAATGAAATTCCATTGCTAGTTCACTCGCATTTACCATCTTATGTTTTGCATCTCCGGGATGTATACTACTTCCTTGTATATCAATCAATGCGCTAGCTGCATTAAAGTTTTCATAATCTATACTTTCGATATCACTGCCATCTACTGTATATGCATAATCTGCACCAAATGCTTCTACATCGAAGTGATCCGTACCTCTTCCTACTTCTTCATCTGGAGTAAATGCGATTTTAATTGTTCCATGGGGAATATCATGCTCCATCACATAGGCGCACATACACATAATCTCAGCAATTCCTGCTTTGTCATCTGCTCCTAGTAAAGTTGTACCATCGGTAACAATTAAATCTTGACCGACATGGTCGTTTAGATTATCAAACATTGTTGCATCCATACGAATATCTAATGCTTCATTTAGCACTATTTCATTCCCATCATACTGCTCAATTATTCTTGGCTTAATGTTTTTTCCACTCATGTCAGGACTAGTATCCATATGAGCGATAAATCCTATTGTATCACAAGGTGTATCCACATTAGATGCAATCGTCCCATAGACAATACCATACGTGTCTACATACGCATCTTCAATTCCCAATGACTTCATTTCTTCTACTAATACATTAGCTAAATCAAATTGCTTACTTGTACTCGGAGTTTGCGTACTGTGCGCATCAGATTCCGTATCTATCGTTACATACTTTAAAAAAGTGTTAGTTACATTCATTATATATCTCGCTTTCTTTTTTATTATTATACAATAAAATATTATTTTTATCATGATATAATGGAGAAAACGTAAGTGAGGTAACAAATGCAAGGATATGTACATTTATATAGTGGCGATGGTAAAGGAAAAACAACAGCAGCTATTGGTTTAATCATAAGACAATTAGCAATTCAAAAGAACGTTGCTTTATTTCAATTTTTAAAAGATGGAACGAGTAGTGAAATTAATTTTCTAAGGACGCAACCTATTCAAATTCACACTAGTCAAATGAGTAATAAATTTTATGTTCAAATGAACGAGCAAGAAAAACAAGAATTTACTTTGAAGCAACAACAATTATGGAATCAAGCAACGAAAACAATACACGAAGTAGATTGCCTTGTATTGGATGAAATTATGGATGCGATACAACTGAACCTATTAGAATTAAGTGATTTAATTCATCTTATTAAACATAAACCTAGTCATGTAGAAGTAATTATTACTGCACACCAAGTGGAACAGGAGTTAGTGGATGTCGTTGACTACTATACACAATTTCAATGTATTAAGCACCCGTATCAAAAAGGAATAGCAGCTAGAAAAGGAATTGAATATTAAAAAGCGATGCAAATGAATGCATCGCTTTCTTTATTATTGATAGCCCTATTCGACTACAGTGTACGTTTCCATTCCTGACTCAATCATAAATTTTTGACTGGCAATGAACTGATATTTTTTAATACCTATAATCCCTTATCTACTTTTCTGCGAGTACTTGTACTCCTACTTTTTTAAGTGCTTCTATTTTAGTAGAAGCAGGATACGCTTCACTTATTATATAATCAACTTCTTCAATAGAGATACATTTATACGTTCCGATTGCATCAAACTTCACACTTTCCATCACTAAATATGATTTCTTTGCATTTTCAACCGCTTTAGCCTTCACAACCCCATCATTAACATCAAATGTCGTTGAATATAGAGTATTAAAGTCTATTCCTGTACTTCCAATAAATACTTTATCAAAATAATATTTAGATAATACATCGACACTCATACTTCCTACAAAAGCATTTAATTCCTTACTTACTTCTCCACCGGTTCCTAATATACCAACATTGGGACATCCAGCTAGTATTTGTAAGATATCAAACATATTCGATATAACCATGCAAGGTTTATCTCCGCTAGCAATTAACTTAGCTAAACAGATGTTCGTTGTTGATACATCTAGAAAGATGGTATCTCCTACTTCAATTTGATCATAGGCAAGTATCGCAATTCGCTCCTTTGTCGCTACATCCAAGTTTCTTCTTTCAAAAACACTACGAAAAACAAACTTATTAGTCTCACACGGTATGGCTCCACCATACGTACGTTTCAATCTATTTTCTTTTTCTAGTAATCGAAGGTCTTTACGAATGCAATCTTCACTCACGCTAAAAAGTTCGCTTAATTCCTTCACTTTTACTTTTTTATCTTCTTTTAATTTATTGATTATTATTTCATGTCTTTCACTAGTAAACATTAAAATCACCACTTTCTCTTACATTATATAAGAAACACTAAGAAGAAACAATAAAATTTAATAAAAATCATTGCAAAACAATACGAAACGATATAAAATAATAAAGAACAATAGGAGGTTATTATGTTATCAACTAGATTACAAACCTATAAAGAAGAGTTATTAAGTAAACCAAGACAAGTAAGTATTGAAAGAGCAGTATTATATACGCAAAGTTACAAGACTACCGAAGGTGAGCATGTCTTAATTCGACGTGCTAAAGCAATAAGACATATCTTAGAAAATCACGAACTAACATTAGATACTCAAGATTTAATTGTTGGAAACCGTACGAAGACACCGAGAGCTGGAGTTATTTCACCAGAAATGAGTCCGTATTGGATTTTAGATGAAATTGAACAGTTTGAAACTAGAGATCAAGATAAATTCATATTCTCTACAAAAGATAAAGAAATATTTAAAAATGAACTATATCCTTATTGGGCTTCTCGTTCTTTAAAAGATTACTACCAAGCAAGAGTAAGCGACGAGGTAGTTGAAGCAACTAAAACTAGAATATTCGCAATCAATCAAACCGACAAGGGTCAAGGACACATTATTCCTGATTATGAAATATTATTAAAAATTGGATTTCAAGGAATGCTTGATAAAGTGAATAAGCAGTTGGAACAAAAACCTACCAATCATTTCCTACAAGCTTCAAAAATTACAGTAGAAGCAAGTATCCAATATATCCTAAGAAATAAAACATTTGTGGAACAAGAACTAAACTCGACTACTGATGTACAAAGAATACAAGAATTACAAGTAATGATTACTAACTTAGAACACATTGCAACGGGTGTTCCTACCAATTTATATGAAGCAATTCAACTATTTTGGATGCAATGTTTAATCTTACAACATGAAAGTAATGCAAGTAGTATTTCAATCGGAAGATTCGATCAATACATGCTTGATTTCTATGAAGAAAATGAATTCAATGCCGTATTACTACAAAATTTATACTTAAAAATGAATACAATCGTATTTATTCGTAGTAAAGAAAGTGCTAAGTTCTTCGCTGGTTTCCCTAGTGGTTACACAATGATGATTTCGGGAATAAATAAAGCAGGTATTGATGCAACGAATCCACTTAGTTATAAATTATTACGTCTTCACGAAGACATTCAATTACCACAACCAAATTTAAGTGTGCGTGTATCTAAACAATCACCACATGACTTATTAATGTTGGCATCTGAAATGGTACGTTTAGGTAATGGATTACCTCAACTATTCTCTGATGAAGTAAATATCAAATCATTCAGAAATCGTAATATCAGTTTAGAAGACGCCAATGATTACGGGGTTGTCGGATGTGTAGAATTATCTATTCCTCACAAGATGTATGGATTACATGATATCGCAATGTTTAATCTACTAAAATGCTTAGAAGTGAGTATGCACCAAAAGACATATACGAATTATGAAGAATTAAAAGCTTCTATTAAAGCAACAATCACAACCTATGTTAACTATATGGTAGAAGGTAGTAACCTATGTGATAGTTGTCATGCAAATGTTGCACCGACTCCTTTCTTATCTACATTTATGGATGGTTGTATAGACAACGCTAAAGACTGTAGTGAAGGTGGTACGATCTATAATTTCTCTGGAGTACAAGGAATTGGTTGTCCAAACTTAAGTGATTCATTATACGTGATTAAGAAAGCAGTATTTGAAGAAGAAAAATTAACGTATGAACAATTAATGGAGTTATTAGATACGAATTATGAAGGAAATGAAAAAATGAGACAAACCTTCATTCACCAATATGATAAGTATGGAAACGACAATGATGAAGTAGATTTCTTAGGAAGTGAACTATTAACGTATTATTGTGAAGAAGTTGCTAAGTATAAAAACCCACGTGGTGGATACTTCCAACCTGGATCTTATACAGTGAGTGCACACATTCCTTTAGGAGAAGCAGTAAATGCCACACCAGATGGAAGAAAAGCAAAAGAACAACTAGCAGATGGTGGGTTATCTCCCATGGTAAGTAGAGACGTGAATGGACCAACGGCATCATTAAAAAGCGTTAGTAAATTAGATAACTACTTAACAAGTAACGGAAGCTTACTAAATATTAAGTTTTCTCCTTCTGTATTAGAAAATGATAGTGGATTAGAAAAACTAGTTGCCTACATCAAAGCATTCAATCAACTAGATATTCAACACATTCAATTTAATGTACAATCAAAACAAACATTAATTGATGCCCAAAACAACCCTGAAAAACATCGTGACTTAGTCATTCGTGTGGCTGGATATAGTGCTATGTTTACTGAATTAAGTAAAGCAATTCAAGACGATATTATCAATCGTAGTGAGCATACCTTATAATGAACGCAAGCATCTTTAATATACAACGCTACAGTCTACATGATGGTGGTGGAATCCGCAGTATTGTATTCTTTAAAGGTTGTCCATTTAGATGCCCTTGGTGCTGCAATCCAGAATCATTAAGTGTACATCCCCAACTCATGTTTAAAAAGAGTCTATGTATCCAATGTAGCTTAGCAAATGGCGTTTGTACAAGTGCTGTGGAAGATTGTCCTACCAAGGCAAAGAGCATGATTGGTGAACATAAAACAATTGATGAAATCATGGATGTATTAATAAGAGATAAAGTATTTTATGAAACTAGTAATGGTGGTATCACCTTATCCGGTGGTGAAGTATTACTTCAACAAGTAGCAGCCTTAGAACTACTAAGTGCATGCAAAAAACAAAACTTGCATACTGCCATTGAGTCTACTTTGGCATTAGATATAGAACAGATACATGCATGGGCAAAACTTTGCGATAGATTTCTAATTGATTTAAAGATTATGAATCCACAAAAAGCAAAAGAAGTATTAGGAATAGACATTCATAAAGTAAAAGAAAATATAAAGCAATTAATACATTTAAATGCTGAAATTATTATACGCATACCAATCGTTCCTACTTACACTGATTCAAGTGAAAACATAACTGGAATTATTTCATTTATGCATGAAGTAGGACTTAAAGAAGTTCATTTATTGCCATATCATAATTTAGGTGAGTCTAAATATAAAAGCTTAAACTTATCTTATTCTTTATATGATGCGAAGCCAATTAATGATAAAATAGTAGAGGATATTAGACAAACATTCATAGATGCAAATATTAACGCATGTATTTATGGAAATTAATTCAAGGAGGAAATAACATGGAATTAATCTTAGACACAGCTGACACACAAGCAATTGCATACTTTAATGAATACTTAACTTTAGACGGGGTAACTACAAACCCTTCTATCATCACAAAAAGTGGGAAAGATTTTAATGTAGTAGTAAATGAAATATTAGCAATCTTAAATGATGAACAAGATTTATATGTACAAGTATTAAGTACAACATGTGCTGATATCGTAGAAGAAGCTAAATATATCGCTTCATTACGTAAAGATAACCCAGAACGTATGTATGTAAAAGTACCAGTATCAAATGAAGGTTTAAAAGCTATTAAAGAAATCAAAAAATTAGGAATTAAAGTATTAGCTACTGCTATTTATACAGCAGAACAAGGATTCTTAGCTGCTTTATCTGGTGCTGATGCATTAGCTCCTTACGTAAATCGTATGTGTAACTTTGGTGATGGTGTAGCAAACACAATCGCGCTACAAAACATGCTTGATATAAATATGATGGAAGCAAAAATTGTTGCTGCTTCTTTCAAAAATACAGATCAAGTACACAAATTAATTGAAAACGGAATTCAAGCAGTTACTGTACCAACTGATGTATTAACAAATATGATGAATCATCCTGCAACTGATACTGCAGTAGATGCATTTACAGCAGATTGGAAAAAAGCATACGGAAGAACTAGTTTAGTATAGGACTAAAGCCCGATACCTTAAGGTATCGGGCTTTTTTTATTCTATTACTTTTAATATTTGTAGTGACATAGCTTCACTTAAGATAGGACTTTGTAGTAACCCTTGTTCAATACAAGTAGCCACATGTTCTATTTCTCCACAGAAATCACTTAATATTTCTATTTCTATCGATTCTTTCCCTTTGTCACTATATATCGTTGCTTTATTATCTTTCCAATATTGAGGTACTTCGATATACCCTTCTGTTCCATAAATATGACCAAATCCCTTTAATGGAAGGTCTTGCAACCAACTACTCTTTACACTTGCACTTATTCCGTTGTCATACTGTATTAGCGCTTGATACATGAAGTCACAAGTATAATCTTCATACATCCTTTTAAGTCCCTGAGAAGAGATTACATTGGCATTAGCGAAGAAGTGGGCAAAACAAATAGGATATACTCCTACATCCAATGCACATCCTCCATTTTCTTTAAATACCCAGTGAGTATCCGGATAATTTAACTTACGAACATCATAATTATAGTCCGCTTGGATATGATACACTTCTCCAATAACCCCTGTTTTTATTTTGTCTCTGATGGCTAATAAAAGCGGAGAGAAGAATGTTTTTTCAGCTTCCATTAAAAATAAATTTTGTTGTTTAGCGTAGGCAAATAAAGCTATAATTTCATGTTCTGTTGCTACGAAAGGTTTCTCACATATCACATGTTTCTTATGCTTCAAGCATTCCATCACTTGTTCATAATGCACATGATTAGGAGTTGCTAGATAGACAACATCAACCTTATCATCTTGGTACATATCCTCATACGTATTAAATATTTTTTGTGCATGATACTTTTCTTTGTACGCCAATGCTTTACTTTCATCACTACTAACAAAACCATACATATTCATATTGTTTGCTAATACACAACCTTGTGCAACACGAGCACTAATATAACCCAATCCACAAATTACCATATTTTTCATAAGTTTACTTCTCCTATTTTTATTTTATTATACCTCGAAAACATATTTTTTGCATTACCCTTATAAAAAAAGGAGCTTTCGCTCCCTAATTTTAATGTTTTGCTTTTTCTGAATCTCTCCAGTTATTTTGGTAACCACTTAATAAATCAACAAAGCGTTTTGCTGTCAAGTGAGGTCTTGTAATTGCACTTCCTACAACTACTGAATGTGCTCCTAAGTAGATACATTTCATTGCATCTTCAGGAGAATATAAATGACCTTCCATCATTACATATGCATCATCTTTAAAATCTCTACACATACATGCAAATTCTCTATAATCAGCACCTTCTACATGCGCTGTATCTTTTGTATAACCATATAACGTAGGCGCTACAATATCTGCCCCATTATCGATTGCACGTTTAGCTTCTTCATACGTTGAAATATCAGCGAAAATAATAGCCTCTGGAATTTCCTTTTTCACTTCTTTAATTAAGTCCCATGCTTGTGTTTTTTCATGAGTTGTTTGTGCAGTACAGTCTAACGCAATAATTTCAGCTCCAGCTTCCCAAATAGCGCGTACTTCTTTCATTGTTGGAGTAATAAATACATCCGTATCTTCATGCCATACTTTCCATAATCCGATCATTGGTAAGTCTACTTTTTCTTTAATCGTTTTTATTTGTTCAGGTGAGTTTGCACGGATTGCAACTGCTCCAGCCCAACATGCAGCTTCAGCCATTTTAAGAGCCATATCTTCTGTATAAATAGGATCGTCATGTTGTACTTGACATGAAACTATTAATCCATCCTTTAATCCATCCAATAACATTCTTTTTCTTGTATCTTGTGTTTTCATAAAAGTCTCCTTTATTAACTATAAGTTCATTATACACCACAATCGTTCAAAGTCAATCAATATAGACCACAATCAATCAAGTTAAATAATTAAAAGGATAATAGATAGTTACTTGCTTAAATAACCTACCAAAACTCTACCACTACCAGTAATCGTTAGTGGAGGACAAGAAATTGGTATAAATAACGTATCTGTATAATTAACATCTATTGTTTCTCCGTTGCATAGAATTGTTGCATCCTTTTCGACAAAAGTGATACTCATAAAAGTTTCATTATTCGTATCCAAAGTTAATGTATCAACAACATCATATATATCCACATTGAAATCGTTGCTTTCGCATTGTACTGTTTTTGTAGTTGTTTCATGTTGAACAAAGGGATTACTTACTTTATTTGATTGGTTCGTAAAATCTGTTACATCAAAACTTTTTTCTAAATGAAGTTCTCTTCCATTTCCTTTTGCATCTGTACGATGATAATCATAGAAACGATAAGTTACATTTGAATTCGTTCCAATTTCAATAGCGAAGATACCAGCACCCAACGCATGTAACATTCCCGCATCTATATAGATAAAGTCACCTTTTTCTATTGGCACTTTACGCAAGTGTTTTTCCAGTGTTCCATCAGCTATTGATTTTCTTATTTCTTCTTTATCTGTTGTCAGTGTCCCTGCCACTAATGTTGCACCTTCTAGTGCATCCAACACATACCAAGATTCTGTTTTTCCTAGATCATTATCGTTCGCAAGTGCATATTCATTATATGGATGTACCTGAATCGATAAGTCTTCTTTAGCATCTAAATATGCAACACGAAGCATATCATCAAGGGTATATTTACCTAACATCGCTTCTTTATTTTCTTTAATAACACTCAATAAATTTTGTCCTTTATATACTCCATTTAATATAATATTTTGACAATACGGGTGTGCGCTCATTTCCCAACATGTTCCATATTCATCACAATCAATATTTCTAATTTTTGTTAGCTTATTATTTGCCCAAATTGTTTTATCGTATATTGGTTTTAATTTAATTGGATACATCATTAGCCTCTTTTCCATCCGAAATCTTTAATGACTCTTTGCACATCTTCTTCAAATGTAGAGAGTACTATTCCTTGAGATTTTATTTTATCATTTGCTAATCTAAAGTCACGGAAACGATCTGCATAGCGTTCATGATTAGGAAGTAAATACGTATCTATTTCCTCTGTGCTATATCCGAATTCTCTCGCAATATATTTCGCTGCTTCATACGTCTTTAAATTGTTTTCACTACTTAAATGGTATACTCCACTTTCTAATGCTATTATTTTATCAAATTGATTAGAAATGTGTTGTGCATAGGTAAGTCCTCTTACTTCATTTACCGTAAATAAAGTAGGCTTTTTATTGCGTAGTGCAGCCAATGTATTTTTAATAATATTAGCTCCTGCGCTTATATTTGGCATATCTAATCCCATCATCCATGATAGACGAAGTGTGATATAATTGTTTAAATTCGCTGAAATATAGTCATCTGCTTCTTGCTTTTGTAGCGCATAATTCGTTACTGAGCATAGTGCATCCGTTTCACTAAAAGGTCCTTCGCATGTTTTACCATTAAAGCATTGTTCCGTTGAGAAAAAGATAAGTCGTTTCCCTTTTGCTTTACAAACTTTCGCTATTTCGATTGTTGATAACGCATTTACTTTACGAGTTGCTTCCGGTTTTTCTTCACACTCTTTTGTTACAATGTTCGCAGCACAATGAATCACAAGATCAAAATCAAGCGCTTCAAAATATTGTTTAACTTGGCTTAAATCCTCATAGTCTACATCACTACGACTCACTCTTAAATACGTATGCTGTTTGTTATACATTTGGATAAGTGATGCTATATATCCATTTGCTCCTGTAATTGCAATTTTCATTATTTTCCTACCTCTTTTTCAAATTCTTCTAAAATTTTTAATCCTGAACTAGTTCCAATACGAGTGGCTCCCAATGTAATCATTTGTTTACAAGTTTGCCAATCTCTTACTCCACCAGCTGCTTTCACTTCACAAGCTCCATCCACTGTTTTAATCATTAATTCAACGTCTTCAAATGTCGCTCCACCTGTTCCAAATCCTGTACTTGTTTTAATAAAGTCTGGTTTTACTTCTTTCGAAATTAAGGCTACGTTTGTTATTTCTTCTTTCGTTAAATAACAATTTTCAAAGATAACTTTACTAAGAATATTATTTGATTTGCATACTTCTACGATACTTGTCATCTCTTCTTTTATATATGCATAGTTTCCTTCTTTTACTTTTCCTATATTAATGACATAATCAATTTCATCTGCACCGTCTTTGATCGCTTGTTGCGTTTCATACACTTTTACAGCAATTGTTGTTTGTCCTAATGGAAATGCGATCGCAGCTCCTACATGTACATCACAATCTTTTAAATATTCTTTACATAAAGCAACTGGGTATGAATTAATTGCTACCATTGCAGCTCCCATTTCTTTTGCTTCTTTACATATACCTATTAAATCTTCTTCCGTAGCAAATGCTTTTAATAATGTGTGGTCAAAATACTTAGCTAAACTTTCTTTTGTTAAATTTATTGTGTTCATCATAGTTCC
Organism: uncultured Erysipelotrichaceae bacterium; assembly: GCA_947036815.1. Classification (GTDB taxonomy): domain Bacteria; phylum Bacillota_I; class Bacilli_A; order Erysipelotrichales; family Erysipelotrichaceae; genus CAMQRS01. The sequence goes on along the minus strand of CAMQRS010000007.1, from coordinate 30,905 downwards.
TCTGTAATGTAATTACATTATAACATAGTCATTACATTAGTCAACGTTTATTGTAATGTAATTACATTATTGCATTATTGATTATATTAGATTATAATGAAGCAACGAGGTACGCATATGAACATACAACACTACTATACAATTAATAAGCAATCACCCGTTCCTTTATACTTTCAAATTAAGGAAACGATGATAGCGTTAATAAAAAATAATACCTATAAGATAAGTGAGAAATTACCTACTGAACTAGAATTTTGTGAAGCATTAGATATTAGTCGTCCTACGATTCGTCAAGCCTTTCAAGCACTAGAGAAGGAAGGTTACATTGAACGTAAAAAAGCAAAAGGTACTTTTGTTACCTCTCCTAAAGTAGACGGTTTCTTCTTTCAAAAGTTAAATTCTTTCAATGAAGAGATGCGTCAATTACACCTTACACCTTCTACAAAGGTATTGAAGCAAGAAATCATTGAAGCGGATGAAGTACTAGCGGACTCACTTCAAATCAAGATCCATAATAAAGTACTACACTTACAACGTTTACGCTATGCGAATGAAGAAATTATGGTGTATGTAAATACATATGTGCCTATTTCTTATGCACCTTCACTTTTAGAATATGATTTCTCTAAAACAGATGCTTCCCTTTATGAAGTGTTTAGAATAAATAACACTCCCATTGCTTACGTAGATAGAGTAGTGGAAGCATTGAATGCTCCTAGCCATTTGGCTAAATTATTGGAAATCAAGAAAAATGACGCCATCTATTCTATTACTACACAAGCATATAACGAACAAGGGATTATCCAAGAATATTCAATTGCTCATTATCGTGGAGATCGTAATAAGTTTAGTTTACGTTTACTACAAAAATAAAAAGCCTCACGGCTTTTTTTTCTTAATTCATTATCGTCTAATTTCCCTAACTCTATAATTCTGATTCAACTGCTTCGTATTCATGTTTTATTTTTAACCAAATACCTAAACTTAACAAAGATGCGAATGCTACTCCTGCTGCCATATACTTACGAGAAGATGTTTTCCCAACTGTATCTGCGTTAAGTTCGTTGTCATCTTTTTGATATTCATCATCTTTAAAATACACTTTTTTATTTATCATATATATTTTCTCCTATACTCTTGTATATGTGAATTTACAACAATTGCCAAGGTATTCGCCTATGTAAAAGAATTCCACAAATAAGTGAAGTTCTTTTATGAATATAAATTAAAGTCTATTCTTTATTCTATTTAGTTGATTAACGATAGGGTTATGTACATTGATGCTTATTATTGTGCATACCAATATACACTATCTACACCTATACTTTCGATAACATTTTAAGAATTCGTTTCTACTTCTTTTACTAATTCATTTTCAGGTACTTGTATTTTTCTTAAAAAATACAATACTACTCCAAGTAGAAGTACACCTTTAAATAAAGTACTAATAGATAATGCAAACCATATTCCATTTAAACCTAACGCTGTTGAAATCAAGAATAACGCTAATGGAATTCTCATTCCTGTAAAGACAGTAGCTATAAATGCTGGATACAATGTTTTACCAAAAGCATTTAAGATTGCACTAGATAAAATTTCAAAGCATAAGAATACTTGAGTGAATCCAACAATAACTAAATAGTTAATTCCTATTTCAATTACTTGAGCATCATCTAAGAATATTTGGTATATCGCTTTTGCACCAAATATTAGGAACACGCTTGTAAATAGCCCGTATACTCCTAACATTAAAATTGCTTGGTAGGCACCTTTTTTTGCACGAGCCATATTTTTAGCTCCATAGTTTTGAGCAACAAAACTATTCACTGCCATTGCAAATCCATCAGTTGCCATCCATGATACTGATTCTACTTGTGATCCAATTCTTTGTGCAGCTACCGCTGTATCACCAAAACCAGCAGTTAGATTTGCCATATAAATCGATATTAGTGGAAACAAGGTATTTTGTAAGGCTGTTGGTATACTTAACCTTAGTATTCTAGTACATGCATTTACATTCGGTGCTTTATTCATTCGTACAAAACAGAATAGATGTTGATCCTTAATACAGTGTAGCACTAGTATTAACAACACTATCATTTGCGCAATAATAGTAGCTAATGCAGCTCCGAATACGCCCATTTCTGGAAATCCAAAATATCCAAATATCAATACTGGATCTAGTATCATATTGAATACTAATCCAACCATCGTTGCTTTTAGTGGTGTTCTACTATCCCCAGTTGTCGTTATTAACGCAGTTAACAATTTAGCTAACAACATAAAAATAACCATTCCACAAGTAACTTTTATGTATATCTGTGCTTCTTGAATAACGATTGGATCATTTAATCCAAAGATAGATACAATCGGTTCTACCCCAAAATAAAATATACAACCCAGTATCAGTGATATAGAAATACTCATCCATATCGCTGCATGTGCATACATACCAGCTTCTTCGCTTTTGTGTGCTCCTAGTTTTTGGGCTACCAATACTTGACCTCCCAATTGAGCAAGGGTATGGATTCCTTGAGAAAGCCATAGCAGAAGTCCTCCTGTTCCAACCGCTGCAACTGCACCAGCTCCAAGTTTACCTATCCAAAATATATCAGTAAGATTATACGCTATTTGTAGACAGCTAATTCCCATCAAGGGAAATGCCAATCTTGTTAATGAAGATGCGATATTTCCATTTAATAAATCTACTCTTTTTGCCATAATTCCCTCTTTTCTATTATTATTTTATTCTTTGATACGCTTCTTTATTTATGCTTATTCGTTTCATACTAACTCTTTTTTATTTGCTCCGTGATATTACACAAGGCTACTTAATGTAGTACCATCTATCTAAAAACACATAAAATAGGCATGAAGTTGTAATATATAAAATAGTTTTCCACAATTAAAGTGGAAAACTATGTGGACTACTTAGAATTTCTTCTTACATGAAAATTAGATTTATTACTTTTTCCACGTTTGCTATCATCTTTCATTTTTGAGAATTTAGAATTCCCTCTATACGTATCATCAAACTTTTTAACTTTGTCTTTATCTTTACTAGATTTGAACTCTTTTTTACCAACTTCTTTTTTCGGTTTTACTACTTGCTCAGTTTCTACTTTTGCATTCGCTCTTCCTCTTCTTACTCTTACTGGTTTTTCAACAATTTCAAATACTTGCATCGGGTAAGGATGATTTGTATTTGTTGGTAATTTTTTACCAAGTAATTTTTCAATATCTTTTAAGTATGCTTGCTCTTCGAAGTCACAGAAACTAATTGATCTTCCTTGTGCTCCAGCTCTACCAGTACGTCCAATACGGTGTACATACGTTTCACTTATATTAGGTAAATCAAAGTTTACTACTAACTCAAGTTCATTGATGTCAATTCCTCTAGCTGCAATATCCGTTGCTACTAATACTCTAATATCTCCAGATTTAAATCCTTTTAATGCACTTTGTCTTGCATTTTGAGATTTATTTCCATGAATTGCGTATGCAATCATTCCTGCATTTTTAAGATCACGAACTACTCTATCAGCACCATGTTTTGTACGTGTAAATACAAGTACTTGTTTTAATGATTTGTCTTTTAATACATGCATTAATAATTTTGTTTTGTTTGGTTTGTCTACTTTATATATTTCTTGAGAAATAGTTTGTCCAACACTTGATACTGGTGTAACACTTATATGTACTGGAGTACGTAATAAAGTAGATGCAAGTTGTTGAATTTCTTTAGGCATTGTTGCACTAAATAATAACGTTTGTCTTTTTCTAGGAATCAGTGTAATTACACGTTTAACATCATGAACAAATCCCATATCTAACATACGGTCTGCTTCATCTAATACAAAGATTTCTATTGATTTTAAATCAATAAACTTTTGTTTATGTAAATCCATTAATCTACCAGGAGTTGCAATTAAAATATCAATTCCTTTTTTTAATTCTCTTACCTGATTACTTTGATTTACTCCACCAAAAATTACTGCTGTTCTAAGTGGTGTGTATTTTCCATATGCTTCAAAGTTTTCATATATTTGTAATGCTAACTCTCTAGTTGGAGTTAAAATTAACGTTTTTATTTTTCCGTCTTTTTTATTTTCTAATAAGGATAAAATTGGAATCGCAAATGCTGCTGTTTTTCCAGTTCCTGTTTGAGCACAACCAATAATATCTTTCCCTTGTAATATTTCTGGAATTGCTTGTTCTTGAATAGGAGTCGGATTCACATATCCCACTTCTTCAATACTTCTAAGTATATCCTTACTTATATTTAATTCATTAAATTTCATGTTTTACCTTCTAACTGTGCGTACGCACATAACAGCAATTGTATTCTAAATCGAAGAGAAAGTAAACAGTTTTTTTTACATTCGAAACATTCATAGAATTTACTTTATTTTAAAACTATAGTTTGTGGTTATTTTCTTAGTAATAGTCATATTTTGTGGAAATCGCAATTATTATTTTATATCATAATTTTACACAGCTATGTATTTTAAGTTAGCTCTTGTAAAAATACAAATAAACCTACTTCCTATTGGCTTCTTTACATTGTATTAAAGAGATGTTTGATGTAAACTAAAGGGCGTAGGTTATTTTTATTATTTAAAATAACATCTTTCATTACTGTAATCTATATGGCGTTTCTAAAAGGGATGGATGCGCTAAATATAATTGAAAATTATAGTGAAAGATAATCTTAAACATAAGTTAAAAACTTATGTTCACCATTACACAAATTTCACAAAATGTAAAAAAACAAAGGAGATATCATGAAAGAACAAATATCATCTACCCCTGTAGTAAAACACAGCGAAGGTAGAATTTTAATTATTAGCGCCCTCATTGGATTGGTCGCTGGAAGTGTTAATGCTGCATATAGATTAGCTTTATCCTATTCAGAAGAGACTGCATTTAACATCTATGGATGGGTAGCGGAACACAAAATTTGGCTACCATTAACACTTCTTATCTTAGCTTCAGCTGGTTATGGAATTGGGGTATTGTGTGCTCGTTTTAAATTAATTGGCGGAAGTGGAATTCCTCAACTAAAAGCTCAAATGTTAGGGTATATAAAAAATACATGGTTTGCTACTTTAATTGCTAAATTCTTTGGTGGTTGTGTATCTGCATTAGGAGGATTATCTTTAGGTCGTGAAGGTCCTTCTATTCAACTTGGAGCATGTGTTGCCGAAGGAATTGCGAATAAGGTTACAAAATCTCAAAGTGAGCGTAGAATTTATATGGCGAGTGGCGCAAGCGCAGGATTAGCTGCAGCATTCCATGCTCCCTTAGCAGGTTCTATGTTTGTGATTGAAGAAATATTCGGCTATATATCGCCAATGGTATTACTCTCATCCATTGTTTCAGCCGTAGTTGCTGATATGGTAGGAATGATGGTTTTTGGTGGAGCACCCGTATTTCACTTTGATATCGTAACCAATATTCCTCTTGAACATTATTGGATTTTAATTATGCTAGGTATCGTATTAGGAATCGCTGGTAGTGTGTACAACACTGCTATGCTTAAGTCTCAAACTTTATATCGTAAAATTAAAAACACTAAAATAAGAATTATGATTCCTTTTGTAATTGCAGGTTTGCTAGCAATGGTATTTCCTGTTGTACTTGGTGGTGGTCATGCTGCTTTAGGAGAACTACATAGTTCAACAACATTGCTTATGTTAATATTAATCTTTGTCGTAAAATTTATATTTTCCATGATTAGTTTTGGATCAGGTGCACCAGGAGGAATCTTCTTTCCCTTACTAGTTCTTGGTGCTTCTACAGGAGCAATCTTTGCAAAATGTATTATCCCTGTCTTTGGATTTGATCCACTATTATTTGATAATATCGTTATCTTAGCTATGGTAGGTTATTTCACTGCCATTGTACGTGCTCCTATTACAGGTGTTATATTAATTTTGGAAATGACTGGTTCTTTTTCTCAGTTACTACCTTTAATAATTACTTCAGTGATAGCTTACGTAGTAGCGAACGCATGTAAAAGTAAGCCTATTTATGAGTCTTTAATGGAAAGTTTATTACATAGTCGTCAAATGAAAGATCAGGTACATGATGCTCAACAAATTTTTGTTAGTGCGATTATACAACACGGTGCACTAGCCGAAGGAAAAGTATTACGTGATTTAATATTACCTGAAAAATGCTTACTTATTAAAGTGCAACGATGTGGAGAAACAATAATACCAAATGGTGATACACAATTTCGTGCAGAAGATGAACTTACGATTCTTACCGACTTAACTCATGAAGTTGTCGTTCGTGAATCAATGATGGATTTAACAGTAGCTGATTAAAATAGCTTATTCAAAACAAACAAAAACGGCGAAGGTAATGTGTTACCCTCAGCCGTTTTTTTATTACAATTTATTCGATATTATTATATTCACTTTTGTATAATCACAAGAAGCTACAAGGATACATAGAGACCATTATATATAATTATTTACACTAACTCGCAGCAGCACCCACCTGTGCTGCTGCCATAACAGCTGCTTGCTGAGCGATAATTAACGGAAAAATAGAACTGTGAATAGTCGATGTTAACATATCGGCATCTTTTTTATCTACATGATGACTCGCCACAATCATCGCAGAATGCATCAGTCTTTCAGTTTTTGAAACGCTAAAAAATCCATATCCCTTTTGCTTCGATAAAAAGGAATCTACATAAATCAAATCGTTTATGATAACATCTACATGCACCGGTAACATTGCCAAAACTCCTAAACTAGCAAGTTCATAACCTTTACCATATTTGTATTTTTTATCCAATAGTTTATTGTAAATCTCCATTACTTTATCTGTTTTGATTTCCGCAGAGTCATCACACAGAGCTAGTACATGACTTAATGATTGAACTGCATCTTTATTGAAAAAATGTGATTTGATTAAATTATAGCACTTTTCTGATTCTATTAAATTTTCTTCATTTGTCTTATTTGATAAGGCAAAAATCATGCTAAATACACTATCATCGTGCGATGTCAAAATCGGATGATTCTGTTTCATTAAAGAGTAAATTACTTTTGCTTTATTTGATAAGTTAAAATAATTTTGTATTTCTGATAAATCAGCTAGCATTATTGCACACAATACAAGGTATTCAGAACCACTGAAATTTCTTTTAAACTCACCATAAATTTCAAGAGCTTTATTTAGTTGTTCTTCAGGGTCTCTTGAAGTCGCTAGCATTGAAATAACTGGAAGTCTTGAAAAACCCTTAAAATTAGAAAACAGACCTGTATTTTTCTTTAAAATTTGCTTACATGTAAGTAATGTTATTTCATCTGCATGAATACCTTTACTAGTAAATATCAAAGCACCTATTGGGATCATATCTCTATTTTCTCGTGTTAAGGTTTCTTTTATCACATCTCTATTTATAATGAAATTTTTACATATTATATCAAGTTCTTTTCTCATTTTAATCTCCTTTTATTAATTCATACAAGTTAAATCTTTTTTCGCCGGAATTAGTTAAATTAGTATTCGAAACTGCTCCATAGAATAACGAAATATTAATCAATATAGTAATATAGCTGAAAGTGAAATTGAATTAAAAAACACGGATTGAATCCCACACATCCATATTAAAGATTGGACGAAACTGTCTTTAATTTACAAATATATTAATGTGTATAATCAATAATTTTAATATCTTCCCCAACAGCAGCAATGATTTGCTTTTTCATAACATTATTGAATGGACATGGAAATCCTATTGGTGTCCCTTTACAAATACAAGATGCTAATACAATCGTATCTGCTCCGCACTTAACAAGTTCTTTTGCTCTTAAAACAGCTTTTTTTCCCGGACATCCACCACAAGAAACAAATCCGATGATATCAATATCCCCAGTTATTCCCTCAAAAGCACCTTGTCGTTCACGAATAACCTTAAAATCAGTTGTACCAGGGCAAACATCCTCAGTTTGCATACAGCGTATAATACCTACCTTCATTGATAACCCTCCTTAAAATTTATATATTTATAATAAATATATTTCTAAAATTGAAAACTATATCATTGCGAGATTTTTTTAAATATCATAAATATGTCTATTTTTTATTTTCTATATATATAATTATACCAAAATTTATGATTTTTTGCGTGTTAAAATTATACCAATAATCGCTCCCATAAAAGTAATTGGTGCTAACCTTACAAACAGCCATTCAATTGAATGGAAAGCCACTCCAAGAACTGCAGTTTCAGGCTCACTATAATCCCACCCAAAATAAGGACTCTTTAACATAGTGAAGCCCACTATACTCATTATTATAACTGCACATAAAGAAATAAATATACAGTGAACTATTTTACGTGTTTTCATACTTTTTTGTGATAACTGCAAGTTGATAATCTCCAATTTTTCTGAAATCACTTTTAATTCATCTTCTCTTGCCTCAACCATTGTTTCTCCAAGCAATGTGCTTACTGGTATTTCAAGATTTTCTGATATAGATAGTAGCATTTCTGAATCTGGAACAGACAATCCTTTTTCCCATTTCGAAATAGTTTGTCGCACAACATTTAACTTGATAGCAAGTTCTTCTTGTGAAAGTCCTTTCGACTTTCTAATAGATCTAATATTTTCATTTAACATAACAAATACCTCCTTTGTTTGTATCCTAATTCTAGCAGATATTTTTCTATTGCCACAAGCAACGCATTTTAACATTCCCTAGAATAGGCCTAAAGAGCATATATGTTTTCAGTATTTATTTAATTATAACAAAAAAAACTGCCATAAAATCTATGTAAGATTTCACAACAGTATTTATTAATTTGGTGGAGATGAGGGGAGTCGAACCCCTGTCCAAAAAGCATCCCACGTAGCAAAATCTACAGTTTAGTCTGAACTTGTTATCCTTTTAATAGCAACAGACAACTAATTAAAAGGTTTGTCTATTTAGTTTTCGAGAGCACACCTAGACCTTGTGTCCCTTATCTTTCATCTCTTACGCAGAGTTAACCACAGAAAGCTATGTGATTAGTCTACGACTGCAAACCAATAGTTAGGTTATTAAGCAGCGAAAGCTACAGCTTGGTTTCCACCAAAGAAGTTTGCTAATTTTGTTTTTACAATTAATTTATTTTTGATGATTAACGTGGATCACACGACTGCATTTGCTACCAGATAACTTCCTGTCGAAACCTTTACACCCCCATATTCACATAATATTTCTATTATGTGTGGTGTTTATACTGCGCGTTTAATCGCTTTTTCAATAGAACGTTGTGCTGTTTTTTCTTTTTCCACATGACGTTTATCATAAAGATGTTTACCTCTTGCTAAAGCAATCTTAACTTTGGCATTTCCTTTATGTAAATGCACATCAATAGGAATAACTGTATACCCTTGAACCTTCACTTTTTGATGAAGTTTTTTAATTTCATGAGCATGCATTAATAACTTACGTTCTCTTGTTTCATCATGATTATGTATATTCCCAAAATCATACTTAGGTATATACATCTCCTTGATAAATGCTTCTCCATCCACAAAAGAAATATAGGCATCTTTGATTTGTATAGATCCTTTACGTATAGATTTTATTTCTGTACCTTGCAGTACCAATCCAGCTTCATAATCATCTTCAACGAAGTAATCATGATATGCTTTTCGATTAAATACAATTACTTTACTTGCCATATATCTCCTTTCTCTTTGGAATATAATAATATCATTCTTTATTATATCACTCAATAGTATTATATGCTAAAAAGTATTATTTATTTCACTATTGTGAAATCAATTTGTTTAGTGAATCTAGAGGCAGCTTTTACTTGAACTCTAATTTTCATTCCCATACTTAGTTTGTTTTTAGCTTTTTCCCCAATTAATGATCTAGAATTTTCTTCATAATGATAATAATCATCTTTCATCTCACTAATGTGCACTAAACCTTCTACTGTATTTTCTAATTCTACAAAAATACCGAATTTAGTTACTGAACTAATAACGCCATCATATGTAGTACCAATATATTTTTCCATATATTCGCATTTTTTCATATCTGCAACATCACGCTCTGCATTTACTGCATTACGTTCTTTTTCAGAAGTATGCTCACTTGCTTTTTCTATCCATTCAACATCTTTTTCAATAGCACTAACTTTTTGAACATCATTGAAGTAATATTTACGTAGCATACGATGTACAATTAAGTCTGGGTATCTACGAATCGGTGAAGTAAAGTGTGTATATTCTTGTAGAGCCAATCCAAAATGCCCCAAACAGTTTACATCATATCTAGCTTTACGCATACTTCTAAGCATATAGGTAGATAGCACTGAATAAGAGTCATCTCCTTTAGCTTTTTCAAGCATTTGTTGAAGTTGTCTTGGGTATACATTTGTTAAGTCACCTTTTAATTGATATCCTAACGTATTTGCTACTGCTACAAAATCTTGTATTTTCTTTAATTCAGGCGTTTCATGTACACGGTAGATACTTGGTAAATCCATGTTTTTAACATGAGCAGCAACACATTCATTGGCACTAATCATGAAATCTTCTATGATTCGCTCACTCTCACCACGTTCACGTAATACAATTGCTTTTACACGTCCTTTAGAATCACACAAAATTTTACTTTCTTTTGTATCAAAATCTATATTTCCAGAGTCATGTCTTTTTTTTCTAATAATTAAACTTAATTCTTCCATACAACGAATCATAGGTAAAATATATTCATATTTTTGAGACATTTTAAGATCTCTATCTATAATTTTATTTACATTTTTATAAGTCAAACGTTCACACGTGTTAATCACACTTGGAGCAATTGTATAGTCTGTAATGTTTCCATTCATATCCATATCCATGATACAAGATATAGTTAATCTATCTTCTCTAGGATTCAAAGAACAAATTCCATTACTCAACACTTGTGGTAACATAGGTACTACACGATCACATACATATACACTTGTAGCACGTTCATACGCTTCTTTATCTAACGCTGTATTCGCTCTTACATAGTGAGAAACATCTGCAATATGCACTCCTAATTGATATCCACCTTCAATTTTTTTCACATGAATAGCATCATCTAAATCTTTACTATCATCTCCATCAATTGTAACAATTAACGTATCTCTTAAATCTAAACGATCTTCTAATTCACTCTTCTGAATTGTTTGTTTAATTTTTTCTACTTCTCTTATTACTTGTTTAGGAAATGCTGGTTCAATGTCATGTTCCAACAAGATACTTAAAATATCCATTCCTGGATCATATTTATGCCCTAATACTTTGATAATTGAACAATGCAGTGTTTTTCCATATTTATCAATATATACTTGTACTTTAGTATCATTCACTAACGCATAGTCATTTGCATTTGTAATTTTAAATTTACGATCAGGAATGTCTGTATCTGGTAAAAACCACACACGACTTTCTTTCTTTTTAATTACCCCTACGATAGTAGATTTTGAATGTTTAACTATTTTAACAATCTTACATTCTTTTGTTCCATCGGCATTATTCTTAACCTTTGCGATTACTTCATCTTTATCCAATGCTTTTTTGATTTCATCTCTAGGTACATATACTGATGTATCTTCAGTTTCCACAAATCCAAATCCTTTTGGATTCACTCGAAGTGTCCCTTTAATACAATGTAATGTTTCTAAATTAACATAACGCTTCTGATCATCTATTAAGAGCGTCCCTTCATCTGTTAAAAAAAGTAATGCTTTATCTAATTCTTCTTTATCATCACTATCATTTATATGTAAAAAAGTGCTAAACTCCTCTATTGTATATCCTTTATATTCATTATTCTCTATTGTATCCAATATGACTTGTATAAATTTCATATTAATACCTCCATTTCACATACGATAAGAAAAAAAGACCCTAACGGTCTTTTTGTTAAAACTTTAAAGATGCAATAACTAATGCGAAAAATATAATTCCACAAATTAGCGTAGCTCTACTTAAAATTTTTTCAACTCCACGTTCTTTCACATTAGCGAAAAGATTTAAACCTTCTCCACCTGAGAAAGCACTACTAATACCATCTGATTTTCCACTTTGTAGTAATGAAAGGATGATAATAAACGCAGAAACAACCATTAATAATATATCTATCATACTCTTAATCTCCTTTCAATGCTTTATAATTATAGCACACCTATATAAAAAGGCAAGTAAATATGGATAAAGAAAAAGAGTCCTAAGACTCTTTTAATCATTATTATTTAACGTTGTAGAATGCGTCCATTCCTGGGAATTCAGCAATATTTGCATCTCCACGATCGTTTAATTCATCATTAATTCTAATTAAACGGTTGTATTTAGCAATACGATCAGTTCTTGACATAGAACCTGTTTTAATTTGTCCAGCATTTAATCCTACTGCGATATCAGCGATTGTAGCATCTTCAGTTTCTCCAGAACGGTGAGAAACAACACAAGTATAACCAGCTTTTTTAGCCATTTCCATAGCATCGAAAGTTTCAGTTAATGTACCGATTTGGTTAACTTTAATTAAGATTGAGTTAGCAATTCCTTTTTCGATTCCCTCTTTTAAAATTGAAGGGTTTGTAACGAATAAGTCATCTCCAACGATTTGGATAGTTTCTCCTAAGCGTTCAGTTAATACTTTCCAACCAGCCCAGTCTCTTTCTCCTAATCCATCTTCAATTGATACGATTGGGTATTTTGAACACCATTCAGCGAACATATCAACCATTTCAGCAGTTGTTTTAGTACCTTGTCCTGATTTAACTAAGTCATAGTTTCCAGTTTCATGGTTATGGAATTCACTTGCAGCAACGTCCATTGCGATACAAATATCTTTTCCAGCAACATATCCAGCAGCTTCAATAGCAGCTACGATTAATTGTAAAGGTTCTTCATTTCCGTCTTTACATGAAGGAGCAAATCCACCTTCATCACCAACGTTAGTGTTGTATCCTTTGTCTTTTAATACTTTTCTTAAAGCATGGAAAGTTTCAGCTCCCATTCTTAAAGCTTCTTTAAAACAGCAAGCTCCAACTGGCATAATCATAAATTCTTGGAAATCTACAGTAGAATCTGCATGAGATCCACCATTGATTACATTCATCATTGGAACTGGTAAAGTTTTACCGTTGAATCCTCCAAAATATTTGTATAAAGGCATTCCATAGAAATCTGCAGCAGCATATGCAGCAGCCATAGAAACACCTAAAATAGCGTTAGCTCCTAATTTAGATTTTCCAGCAGTTCCATCTAATTCGATCATTGTTTTATCAACTAAGTTTTGGTTAGTTGCGTCTAATCCGATAAGTGCATCAGCAATAATATCGTTTACATTAGAAACAGCTTTTAAAACTCCTTTTCCTAAGAAACGGGCTTTATCTCCATCACGTAATTCTAAAGCTTCTCTTTCTCCAGTACTAGCTCCACTTGGAACCATAGCACGTCCATGAGCACCTGACTCAGTAGTAACTTCAACTTCGATCGTTGGGTTTCCTCTTGAATCGATAACTTCTCTTGCAAATACATCAGTAATATATGGCATTTTAATTTCCTCCTAATTAGGTATTTTCCATATGAATTATACCACATTTTTATTTAACTTTTCAAGCAAATAATTCAAATGTGAATTATTTCACATAAACTACTTATTATTTTGTTCTTTTCTATATCTATTCACATTATGATTCTCTTATCTTCTCTTTTTTTTCACATTAGCTTGTAAATATACACCTATGAAAATCAATATAAGTGGCCAATAAGAAATAAAAAAATATGTACTTGTTGCTAATAATTCCTCCGTCGTAAACCCTGGATTCATTAAAAAAATAACACCTAAAAGTGTAATCCCCATTCCTAGTACTCGTTTCATCATTTCCCTCCTTTTTTATAGAATAACAAGTGTTATATAAAAAAAATGTCGATAAAAAAAGATATCCACCTAAGTGAATATCTTTCGTTATTATTTAACTTTTGAAATGATTTCGTTAAATGAAGCAGCTTGTAAGCTTGCTCCACCAATTAAAGCTCCATCAATATCAGGACAAGCCATGTATTCAACGATGTTATCAGGTTTTACAGATCCACCATATTGTACTCTAACTTTGTTAGCAGCGTCATCACCATACATAACTTTTACTTGGTCACGTACGATTGCACAACAGTTTTGTGCATCTTCTTTAGTTGCTGATTTCCCAGTTCCGATTGCCCAGATTGGTTCATAAGCGACAACCATGTTACCAACACAGTTTGCGCATAAGTTAGCTAATGATCCAGTTAATTGAGTTCTAATTACTGTTTCAGTTTCTTTTGCATCATATTGTGCTTCTGTTTCACCAATACATAAGATTGGAGTAATATTAGCATCAATTAATTTTTTTGCTTTTTTGTTTACTGTTTCATCAGTATCACCGAACATTTCTCTTCTTTCAGAATGTCCAATAATACAGAATTTAACATTGATGTCTTCTAACATTGGAACACTTACTTCTCCAGTAAATGCACCGTTGTCAGCAAAGTGACAGTTTTGTGCAGCAACGATTAATTTGCTAGCAGCTTTGTTTGTTTCATTTAATGCAATGAATGAAGAAGCGATTCCAAAATCAGCATCCGCATGTACATTTGCATCTACTGCAGCTACAAATTCTAAAGCTTCAGTAATAGTTTTATTCATCTTCCAGTTTCCAACGATAATAGGTTTTCTCATTTTAATTTTTCTCCCTTGAATTATTTTTCAGAAATAACAGCGATTCCTGGTAATGTTTTACCTTCCATGTATTCTAACGATGCCCCACCACCTGTTGAGATGTGCGAGAATTTTTCAGCAAATCCTAATTGAATTGCTGCAGCAGCAGAATCTCCACCACCGATTACTGTAGTTGCTCCTGGTAATTCAGAAATTGCAGTACATACAGCCAATGTTCCTTTAGCGAATGGTGCCATTTCGAACACACCCATAGGTCCATTCCAAACAACAGTTTTAGCTCCAGCTAAAGTGTCTTCGAATAATTTAATTGATTTAGGTCCAATATCTAATCCCATGTAATCAGCAGGAATATCTGCGTTATCACATACTACGATGTTTGCAGTTTCAGCAAATGCATCTGCACAGATGTTATCAATTGGTAATACTAATTTATCTCCAGCTTTTGCTAAATATTCTTTAGCTAATCCTACTTTATCTTCTTCTACTAAAGATTTACCAATTTCTAAACCTTGAGCTTTCATGAAAGTATAAGCCATACCTCCACCAACGATTACTTTATCAGCTTTTTCTAATAAGTTATCAACAACTGCAATTTTATCAGACACTTTCGCTCCACCGATGATAGCCACAAAAGGTCTTTCTGGTGTATCCACAGCTTTACCTAACATAATTACTTCTTTTTCAACTAAGAATCCTAACGCATTTTCTAAATGAGTAGGAATTCCTACAGTAGAAGCATGTGCTCTATGTACTGATCCAAAAGCATCAACTACAAATAATTCTCCTAGGCTAGCCCAGTATTTTCCTAATTCTTCATCATTCTTAGATTCACCTTTTTCGTAACGAGTGTTTTCCATCACTACGATTTCAGATTCATTTAAAGCAGCTATTGCTTCTTCTAATTGTGCCCCTCTTGTTACAGGACAGAAAGATACTTTTGTATCTACTAATTGAGCTAAACGCTCAGCAACAACGTTTAAGCTGTTTTTAGCTTTGTCTTCTTCTGTTTTAATTTTACCTAAGTGAGACATTAAAACGATTTTCGCTTTATTTTCAATTAAGTAATTAATAGTTGGTAATGCTTGCACAATACGGTTATCGTTTGTGATCACTCCATTTTTTCTAGGTACATTGAAGTCCACACGTACGATTACGCGTTTTCCAGCAACATCTAAATCTTTTACAGTTCTTTTTGCCATTGTATAGCCTCCTGATCATAAGTCGCTTCTATTATATCACTTTCACTTTTTTGTTTAAAGTGTTTTTTTGTGTAAAATTTCACAAACATTTTATTATCTTGCATTAATTATTTATATTCCTCTTATCCTATTATTATTGTGGTATAATAATTACTGAAAACGGAGGTTCTTATGAATACAAAAAATAAAAAACGTATCTACACTAGAAACATCGACCCTCTTAACTTAGGGTTTCAATTGCCAAATTTTTCATTATATGATCATGATGAAGAAGAATTTTATATACAAGATGTGAAAGGCTTAAAGATAATGATTAGTTACCCAAACTTCACTAATCAATACTATACAAGAGAATTAGAAAAATTAGATATCCTGTTAAAGGATTATCCAAAGACACATTGTTTTGCGATCACTAATGATCCAGTCTTCACTCAAAAAAGACTGACTAAATCATGCAAACTTGAACACATAAATATTTTATCAGATTTCAAAAAAAGAGATTTCGCTCGTAATACAGGAACTTATATTTATGAATTAAGTCAATTAGTAAAAGCTTGCTTCATAGTTAATGATCAAGGTCATATTTTATATGTTCAATATCTTGAAGATTTACAAGCCTCACTGGATGTGAATGAAATTTTCAAAGTAATCGTTGAACAACAAAACTCATTATAAGAATAAAAAGAGTATGTGCTTTCCTAACAAAGGAAGACGCATACTCTTTTTTTATTATTTGTTCAAAACAGCTTCACTTGATTTATATTTCAGCAAGGTAGTTATGTCTACAAATTGATATCCTTGTTTTTTTAATTCAGGAATTAATAAACGTATCGCTTCTATTGTTTCCTTATTATCATCATGAAAGACAACAATATCTCCATCACTCACTTCATTCATTACCTTCGTATAAATTTCACTAGATGACGTCCCTTCCCAGTCACTACTATCCACATTCCACAAAGCTACTGGAATTTCTAATTTAAAAAGTAGCTCCGAGTAACATCCGTAAGGTGGTCGAAATAAAGGAACCACCTCACTATCGAACGCTTCTAACATACGTTGTGTACTCGCCAACTCTTCTTCGATTTCTTCTAACTCTAAGTACTCAACATTAGGATGTGAATACGTATGATTTGCGATTTGATGACCAGATTTCACAATACTTTCAACAAGTGTTGGATACTCTTCCATATGCTCTCCCATCAAGAAGAACGTAACAATTGCCTGTTCCTCTTGCAACAACACTAATAGCTCCTCTGTATACACGTTATTTGGTCCATCATCAAAGGTAAAAGCAATCATCGAAGTATGTTCATCCACTTCAGGTACTGAAATTTCTTTTAAAAATACGCTGTCCGGTAACATAAGAAAGCCTACACAACCAATCATACCTATCATCAAGCAGATGAAACACGCGTTAAACCCATTCTTTTTCATGCTACCAATTCCCTTTCACTCTGAATAAACAATTCATATAGCCATGTACCGCTGCACAACTTTGAATGAATTGAAATAGAAGTAAAAATGATACAAATCCGAAGAAACTATGCTTCATTGTAATTCCATTTCTCTTTTGGTAACAATAGAATGTAGAATACATTGCAATCGTAATTGGTATTAATAATAAAGTATAAATACCTGCAAACCAATAAATTCCGAAAAAGGCTAGTATTACCCCTGGTAAAAATCCAAATAAATAGGCAAAGTCTAAATAGATAATGCTTAAATTAACTAATGCAAAATACTTAGAATAAAAAGTTCCTTGTTTTCTTGGTGGAACAGCTTTAAAGCCTTCCAACATCCCACTAGCCCATCTTTTTCTTTGATTATACAAGCCAAAGAATGTACTTGGTGTTTTTGTATATCCTACTGCTTTCGACTCATACGTGGATGCACATCCCGTTTCAAGAAGTTGATAAGTTAATACAATATCTTCTCCCAGCCCTTCTTTCCATCCTCCAACTTCTCTTACAGCACAAGTGTTATACGCACTAAATGCTCCTTGTGCTACCAGTGTGGCATGATAACTTCCTTGGTAACGCTTAATCGCTGCAATACTTAAATAGTAGTCATATCTTTGCATCTTAGAGATAAGGCTACTGTCATTTTGAGCTAGTAGATTTCCTGCAACACAAGCACTTTTATAGTGGATAATATTATTAATGATGTGTTTTAGTGAATATTCATCTAGTATTGTATCTGCATCTACACTAAGAAAGTATTCAGTACGCACGTACTTTAATCCACAATTAAGTGCATTTGCTTTCCCTGGTGTTTCACAATACACATAAATGATTTCTACTTTATTAAAGCATAGGATAGCTCTTGCTATTTCTGTTTTAGTTTCATCTGTTGAAGCATTATCAACAACAATCAAACGAATCTTTTCTCTATATTTTTGTTTCACTAGAGCCTGTATCGTTTCATAAATACTGTCCTCTTCGTTATATGCACAAATAATGATGTCTACCGGTGCTTGTATATCTGGCAATTCTTTTCTTCTAAAGAACAAGAGATTGGAAAAGAACATTCCACTCATTAGAAATCCCGGTATTAACGCAATTCCAAAGACAACCCACAATACATATAACTCTGGTAAAAATGCACTTAATTCTGTTACCCAAAAATAAGAAAAATACAATGATATGCTAAACCATACGATAGAAAACCCCATGGTTAGTAAATATTTATATTTCATAGAATACCCCCTATTAACAAGGTATTCATATTCATAAAAAAAGCATCGACTAATGCCTACATAACCTACCTATGTATAATCAAGGTATTGCTCAACCATATAAAAAAACCGTTATCTCCTTATCGAAGTATAACGGTTCTCGTTTCATATTATATATAAAATAATTCTATTCTTTAATTCCTAATTCTCTTTCTAGGAATTCATTATATGTACAACGACGATCAATCATAGTTCCATCATCTTTAATCATAATAATACGATTTGCGATTGTATCAATGAACTGGTGATCGTGTGAAGTAAATAGCATTTCACCTTTATAAGCAATTAATCCATTATTTAATGCAGTAATTGATTCCAAGTCTAAATGGTTAGTTGGGTCATCTAGCATCAAGAAGTTAGGTGCTTCAAGCATTGCTTTACTTAACATACAACGAGCTTTTTCTCCCCCTGATAAAACACTTACTTTTTTAAGTGCTTCTTCTCCTGAGAATAACATTCTTCCTAAGAATCCTCTAATAAATGATAAATCTTCAATATCAGAGTAACGTGATAGCCATATGCAAATATCATCATCACTTTCAAAGAATTCTGTATTATCATTAGGTACATACGACATTGTGATCGTTTGTCCAAAACTAATTGAACCAGTATCTGGTTTTAATTCATCTGTAATTAATTTAAACATCGTTGTTCCGGCAACTGGGTTACCTACTAAAGCAATTTTATCCCCTTGCATAACATTTATATTAATTTTATCTAATAATTGAGTGTCTTCTCCTTTATAAGATAAGTCTTCAATAAATAGAATTTGTTTTCCTGATTCTCTTTCTGGTTTGAAATCAATGAATGGATATTTACGAGTTGACGGTTTAATGTCATCCAATTCAATTTTATCCAATGTTTTCTTACGAGAAGTTGCTTGTTTTGATTTCGATGCGTTTGCAGAGAAACGAGCAATAAAATCTTCTAACTCTTTTATTTTATCTTCTTTTTTACGGTTTGCATCTCTTAATTGTTTCACAATTAATTGACTTGATTCATACCAGAAATCATAATTTCCTGAATAGATACGAATTTTTCCATAATCTACATCTGCAATATGCGTACAAATTTTATTTAAGAAATGTCTATCATGAGATACAACAATTACTGTTTTTTCGTAGTTAATTAAAAAGTTTTCTAACCATGCGATTGCTTTAATATCCAAGTTATTTGTAGGCTCATCCAATAACAATGTATCAGGTTTTCCAAATAACGCTTGAGCTAATAATACTTTCACTTTTTCAGACCCAGTTAATTCACTCAATAATTTTTCGTGAAGTTCGCTATCAATTCCTAATCCATTAAGTAACATCGATACATCACTTTCAGCATTCCATCCATCCATCTCAGCGAAGTCTGACTCTAATTCTCCAGCTCTCTCACCATCTGCATCAGTAAAGTCTTCTTTTGCATATAATTCATCTTTTTCTTTCATAATAGTAAATAATTTCTCATTCCCCATCATTACTGTATGCATCACAGTTTCATTATCATACGCGAAGTGATCTTGTTTCAAAGTGAATAAAGTTTCATTACTTCCCATAAATACATCACCAGTGTCTGGTGTTAATTCTCCACTTAACACTCTTAAGAATGTAGATTTACCTGCTCCATTTGCTCCAATTAATCCATAGCAATTTCCATTCACAAATTTTATATTCACATCTTTAAATAATGTTCTTGTTCCAAATCTTATACTTATATTATTAGTTCCTATCATTTATTAAATTCCTCCATTATTATCACGAGCATTATACCACATCTATCCTAAAATGTAACAAACAGAAATAGAAAAAAACACCCAAATGGGTGTTTATCTGTTACATGGCGCGTTCATCTATCTTAAGACAAACACTTTTAATCAGTACTGAAGAATAGTACTCGTATTTTACTAACATTTAAATTATACCACTTAATTTATATGTTGCAATAGTTTTTTTAAAAATAACAGGTTATTTTATACTATTTGTATGCTAATTCCATTTTGACAACTTGCTTAAGAGAAAGATCAATT
Source organism: uncultured Erysipelotrichaceae bacterium (assembly GCA_947036815.1). Taxonomy (GTDB): domain Bacteria; phylum Bacillota_I; class Bacilli_A; order Erysipelotrichales; family Erysipelotrichaceae; genus CAMQRS01. The sequence goes on along the minus strand of CAMQRS010000007.1, from coordinate 10,231 downwards.
ACCACCTTCTTAACGGATTGTTGTATAAAAATACTCGATTATTGCATAAAAACAAGGTTAAATCGTGGAATGGTTATAATAATGTGGACAAGAAAGATAAGAGAAAATGAGCAAGGACAATATTATGACAAGACGGACTTCCAATAGCTTAGTATACAACATTAGTTTTTAAATTACCAAAAAATCAAACAAAAAAATGTACCTCTCATTATATGAAATAAGAAGTACATTTAACTCATTCAAACTGTTAAACTCTAGAAGTTAAACATTACTGTTTGAGACATAAACGGGCAACTGCAAGCTGCAGAATAAAATTCATTCCCTGCTTTTTCAATTACTACTTTGTTTAATGGATTTACTAATTTCATAAAATATCCTCCTTTCTAAATTCACTATATATTTTATACTGAATTACTAAGCAATAATTTTACTTATCTTATCAGGCGCTTGTTCTAATATTTCATGATATTGTACTAACCTATTCTTTACGTCAAGACGAGCTGCATGACACACCTTGTCTTTTTTTTCCATATCTATTCCAAATTCACTATAACACGATGCATAACATACTGGACAAATATTTTTTATCCAACAATTTTTGCATTTTTGTAGTGATTTTTCTTTATAATCTGCAATATAATATTTATATAATTTATCAATCTCAATTCCCTTGCTAATATTACCTATACTTGGAGAATCTCCAATTTTTTCACAAACTTTAAAGTCACCATCCGTGCTAATGAATACTCTTCTTTTTCCAGGTACACAACAACCATTCATTGGCATCATGTCACTCGGTGTATGAATTAATAGTCGATTGTGAATTGTAAATATATTTGCTTTCTCTATTTTTTCCCCATATCCTATTCCTATATTATTATTCATTATTTCTTCCATTGCGTATTTTTTTATAGGATTTGTTACTGCCATTGGATCATCTATATTTAAATTTTGTACTTTATTAGTCATAGTGACATGATTATCTAATGAATAGTCTTTTACATAAGTATAAGAAATCTGAATATCTTCAGGAATCCAAGAAGCATTATTAAAATAATCACTTATTTCAATATATTTTTCTTTTGTATAAGGAGGACATAAAACTGAATAAATTTGAGCAATCTTATCCGTTTTTTTATCAAATGCATTTATTAAATATTTTAATCCTCGAATACTTCTTGAAAAAGATCCGGCTTTACCTCCGTCTATTCTCCATTCGTCATGAATATGCTCAGGCCCATCTATACTACATGTAATCAAAACTGTTGCATCTAACGAAGCCAAGTACTCCGCCATTTCTTCGGTAATCAAGACACCATTAGTAGTAAATGAAAAACTTAATTTTTTTGTATTTTTTTTAGATATACTATACTCTATTAATTTTTTCATTAACGTATACCTTAATAGAGGTTCTCCTCCATAGAAACCAATAATTAAATCATTATTACTATGCTCTAGCATATAATCTATCGCTTTCATCCCTGTTTCTTCACTCATGTTCTTAGTGCTAAAGCCTCTAAACTGAGGATTTTCCTCATGATATATGCAGTACTTGCAACGTAAGTTACACTGTTCTGTTAACTCTAGAACAACCTGTTCAATTCCATGTATGGCGGAATTATTTAATTCATCTTTTGTAGGTATAAAAAACTTATTTTGAACGGAAGTTATTAGGATGTTTTCACTAGAAATTAAATTTAAAATATTACCAATAGAAAGCTCATATGAGCTATCAAGGTTCTTAATAGATATTATATCATCATTTGATATATATGATAAAATTTCAAATTCTTTGCTACCACAATTAAATACTTTTCCTGTTCCACTATCATAAAAATATTCATTATTTGTTGTTGTAAATACCTGTCCAAGTGCTCCAATGTTATTATCTGGATATACCTTTATTAGTAAATCAACTAATTCAGTTTTATTAAGCATATTATGTACCTCTATGTAAAATATTATAATCATTTATTATGAAAAAAAACAAATCTTAATAAACGCTTTAATTCATGCTATAACCTTAAAACCGTTATTTAATTTGACACTTGTTACAATTTGTTACATTCAATTATATAGAACTGATTCATTTAGTATTAATTATGTATTTTTTATCTTATTACTAACCTTTATTTTATGATTCTAATTACTTCAATTAACAATAATAAAAAAGGGGGGGTGTTAAATGCAATAAATATTATCTCTTTGTCAGCTTTACACATCTACCAAATTTTCTTAACTATTATTTCTTCTTTCCTATTATCATTTCCCCCCTCATCCTCCATATGAAAGAAAAATAAAAGAATTTGAAAATACCAAGGTGAAATATTACCACATAAAGCCTATGTGAAAAAGTTTTGCTCTTGACTTGAAAATTTAAAAATATAAATGTATCACCCCTTTACAGCGCACTTCTTGTTCATTCAAAATTCACTGCTTTCATCAACTTTTATTGTCAAGCCTTTGAAAAAAAAATTGTGATTTTTAAATGTAATATCCGATCTTTCTTACTGTTCGGCTACTAAAGTTGCATAACCGCTCTTTCATATCTGCCTTCATATTCACCATATAGGCTAGCTTAATATATCCTATATCTCTATCGTTGAACACTCATCTAACTCAGTCGGACTTTTATGTTGAATTTCTTCTATTTCATACTCCTCAATTCTCAAACGTACCAAGTCACTTCTAAACAAAAAGATGTACACCGCAATTACGGTGTACATCTTCATCTTAATATAGAAAAAAACACCCAAATGGGTGTTTATCTGTTACATGGCGCCTGAAACAGGACTTGAACCTGTGACCGTCCGGTTAACAGCCGAGTGCTCTACCAACTGAGCTATTCAGGCAACTGCTTAAACATAATACCATACAGATTTACACTTGGCAACCCTTTTATAGAAAAAAAATAAATTTTTTTAATTTTATGTTTTTTGAGCCTCCAATTACCACATTTATAGATTATCTAAAATATATATTACAACAAAAAAAGGACCTAATGATCCCCTTATTTACTTAACTATGTTTTTAATTTCGTTAAAATTGTTTTTGTTTCCTGCAATAATAGGTATTGATTTTTCATATCCCCAAACTGCTGGAGCTATTGTTTCTACTTTACCATTTGCTGCACTCACAATAATTGAAGCTGCACTATAATCCCATGGAGCTAAACATGCTTCATAAAAAGCATCGAATCTTCCACATGCGATATAACATAAATCCAACACTGCACTTCCACTTCTTCTAATATCTCTTCCATGCAAAAATAATTGTTTCAAGTTATCAAAAGTAACATCTGCTTTCGCTTTATCGTATGGCGTCGTTCCCACTACAATTAATGATGATGCTAGTTTGTTATCATTCACATGAATAGATTTCTCATTCAATGTACTTCCTTCACCTTTGACTCCAACAAATAATTCATCTAGGTACGGATTATAAACAACACCTATATACCCTTCTTTTTCATAAAGAAGCGCAATTGAGATACAACTACACTTGCAATCATAAGCATAATTTGTAGTTCCATCAATTGGATCCACTACCCATACATATCCTTCATCAAAACCAAATACATTGTTTTCTTCTGCGATTATCTTTGCTTCTGGTAAAATCATTTTTAATTTTGAAAGGATTAATTTTTGAACTGCAATATCCATATTAGTTACTATATTCGCAACGTCTCCCTTAACAGATATATCAATTTTTTCTCTATTTAAAATAAACTTTCCTGCTTCTTTAGCCACTGCACTAACTTCTTCTACTAGTTTTTTTGTTTCCATATGTTTTCTCCACTTTCTAGATTACTATATATTGGATAAACATACAACTAATTCCTACTTCGTATCACTAAAATGCATATAATTACCTACTATTTAAATATAAATAATATTTAATTCTCCAAAATGGACGCTTCCACTAATTTTTAACAATTTATTTTTATCACTTGATTCCGTTCCTTTAAAGTTCACGCTTGCAAATGCCGAAGATACACTTGTTTCTACCCGCCAATTTCTAGGTACATAAACATCTACTTCCCCGAAATTAAGTTCTACATATAAATTACCATTAGCTGAATCCATACTTGCTGCATCAAAATATATTTTCAACTCTCCAAAATTACAATGTGCTTCGCATGATTCAAATTTATTAGAGCTTATATATTTTTCAGCACTCCCTAGATTCACACCTACGTACACTTTATTTTCTCCTTCAAAACCATCACTACTATAATCATAATTGGATCCACTTGTTTTCTCATTACCTTCGTATTCATAACTATACTTACACTTTTTTTTGTATTTGTAGTTATTTGGAAACAGGTGTGACAATGCCATACTAAATAAGATAGAACTAATAAACAATACCCATACCGATAACTTAGGAACATCCACAAGCGATTGTACTACATAGTATAGAGCTGCCACGCTGAAGCATGCGCTAGAAAAACTTTTATAGTAGATCGCTTGAATCACACTGTATGAAAACATTAAGATGAATCCAATTCTCCAAATGTTTAACCCTTCAAAATAATCTAATTCTCCTCCAATTAAACACACTGCTAATACTATAAAAAACAATGCTTTAACTATATTTTTAATTTTACTCATAAGATCTACGTTTCCTCTCTAACTTTAATTTTAAACTCTTATAATACATTCTTGATACATACACTTGTTTATGGGTACCGTTGAACTCAATCAAGCCGTTGCTTACTACTTTTTTATTCATTGAATAAATGGATAACACATTGACCACACATGACTTTGAAATACGTTCGAAGTAATCAGGGAGTATTTCTTCTAACTCATACAATTTCTTTTTCACCACAAATAGTTCAGATTTTGTATGTAACATAATCTCTCTTCCTGATGTTTCAAAAAAGAGAATTTGTTTTAGCGGTATATAGTATTCGACATCTTCTTGATATACAACCATTTCATTATATGAAGATAAGTTTTGTTGAATTATTTTTTGTATTGCTACTACTTCCTCGTTTAATTCACGTACACATAAATGAATTTCGTTTTCATTCATATCTTCTTGAATATTTATTATTATTTTCATTCGTTCCCCTTTCTTCGCATTACTATCATAGCATATTTTAAAAACAATAATGGCTTTGTGCATAAGTGGTAGTAGTTTTAAACTAAGGTGTAATATTCGATGCATTAACTTATATACATACATGAAAATTACGCACTGTATCCACTCCTTGTATTTGTATTTTACGTTTGTTTCTTCTACTCCATATATTTCATAAACAAAAAAAGCACTAACATGTAGTTAGTACTTTATCTATTTGTTTCTTTAATCCAATTGCTTAATTGCTTAATTCTTAATTCAAACGCTTCAAACGAACTTAATTTCCACTGCCAATTCGGGTATCCAAGCGTTCCTGGAGTATTCATCCTAGTATCATCCGTATATCCTAATATATCTTGCATTGGTAGGATTGCTGTATTTGCGATATCACTTAATGCGTAATAGTTAAAACTAGTACTTAGATTCCCTCTCCAGTATCCGTTATCTTTCAAGAACTTTTTACTTCTGATTTTAAACGAAGCGCCTTGTTCTTCTAAATATCCTTTGATTGTATGATTGTCATGCGTTCCTGTATATACAATCATGTGCTCACGATCAACAAAGTCAGACGTACCGTTAGGATTAAAGGTAAACTGAGTAATCTTCATTCCTGGTAAGTTGTAATGATCTCTTAGTGTAAGTACTTCTGCTCTTAATTCACCTAAGTCTTCAGCAATAATATCTAGATTAGGTGCATGATAGTTTAACGTATCAAATAAGTCATATCCTGGAGCTTCCTTCCATTCACCTTCAATTGCGGTATTACAATTTGAAGGAATCTTCCAATACGTATCAAACGCTCTAAAGTGATCTATTCTAATTTTATCGAATAATTGATTTGTATAATTTAAACGATGGATCCAAAAAGGAAACCCTTCGTTACGCATTTTCTCCCAGTTATAGATAGGATTCCCCCATCGCTGTCCAGTCACCGAAAAGTAATCAGGTGGTACTCCGGCAATGAACACAGGATGCCCTGCTTCATCTAATAAAAAGTCTGATTTATTCGAATAGACATCTTCACTATCAATCCCCACATAAATTGGGACATCTCCTACTAACTCTATTTTTTTATTATTCGCATATTGTTTAATGTGCTTCCATTGTTTAAATAACTGGTATTGAATAAATTTTTCATACTTAATTTCAGCATCTAAATGTTGGATATCATATCCACTACCATCTACCCAATGTTTTTGGTCATCATCCCATGTATTCCAACAATTCATATTATTTTGTTTTTTCAACGCCATAAATACTGCGTAGTTATGTACCCAATAGTTTTCAATAAATTTATAATACCCTGTATCTTCTGTAAAGTTTTTAAAGGCTTCTATTAGGAATTGATGTTTGAACTTACGTGTATTTTCATAATCTATACTCGTATTGTCTGTTTGATAAGAAGGAACACTTGTCAATAAACCTTCTTCTACTAAGATTTCTAAACTAATGCAAAGTTCATCCATTGCATTCGATGAATATGGTTGATATGGTGAATTTCCATATCCCAAGGCATTCAGCGGCAACACTTGCCACACTTTCATATTCGCACATTCTAAATGGTCAATAAATTCATATGCACTTGGTCCAAAATCACCGATTCCATGCTTTGATGGCAACGAAGATATGGCCATTAATATTCCTGCTTTTCTCATTTTTTGTTTCCCCTCTATGATTATAAATAATTATACTATCGTATTCATTGTCTCTACATTACAGAAGTGTATGTGCGTATTATCTATCTAAATATACAATTGTTGATTCTCTATAACACTTTGTGTAGCATCACAGAGGAAGCATACCTTTTGACCTTCTATATCAGAATGTACAATATATTCACTTCCTATTAACTTAACACCATTTACGTATACTGGATATCCTTGATCTTTTTCCACAACTTTTATATATTGAGGTCGCACCCCTAACATTAAAGTTTTACTTTGGTTCCCCTTTAACGCACCTTGCATGCTATCAGTTAATTCAAACGTATATTTTCCTAATGTATCAACGTTATCTTCATACATCACGTTGAATATATTCATGCTTGGACTTCCTAAAAAACTAGCAACAAACCTATTCACTGGGCTATTGTATATTTCTTTTGGTGTACCTATTTGTTGAATACATCCATCTTTCATAACCACTATTTTTGTCGCCATGCTCATCGCCTCTACTTGATCATGAGTGACATAGACCACACTCACATCTAACCTATGATATAGTTTCATGATTTCTTCACGCATTTGCACTTTTAATGTTGCATCCAAATTAGTAAACGGTTCATCCATCAATAACACTTTTGAATCTCTAACCAAAGCTCTCCCTGATGCTACCCTGTGCCTTTGTCCTGCCGATAGTTGCGATGGTTTCCTATCTAAATATTCTAGAATCTCCAAACTACGAGCAATGTCCCTTACTCGTCCTTCTACAGTCGAGTTTCTTTTTCTTTTCTCATTGAGTCCAAACGCAACATTGTCAAAGACAGTCATATTTGGAAATAAAGAATCATTTTGAAACACCATACTCACATTTCTATTATTAGGAGCAATAGAATTATTCAATGTATCATCGATATATAATTCTCCAGAAGTTGGGGTTTCTAAACCTGCAATCATTCGTAAAGTTGTACTTTTACCACAACCTGACGGTCCTATTAACACTATAAATTGTTTTTCCTCAATCGCCAGTGTAAAGTTTGATACAGCCTTAATATCACGAGAATAAATTTTGCTCATGTTTTTTAGTACTAACTTTGCCATTTATCCCCCTTATTCAGTTTCATAATATCTCTTATAACTATAGTATAATTATACAAAATCGTGTCAATTTAGCAACGACTATTTATACGCTAATTTATTTTTAAAAAACCCTGTTGTCTTTTATATTTTTCTATTGCATTTATTATTGTTCGTGCTATAATAATAGGGCATTCACAATAAGTGACTGTAAATTGATGCGCGGATGTGGCGGAATTGGCAGACGCACTAGACTTAGGATCTAGCGCTTCACGGCGTGCAGGTTCGATTCCTGTCATCCGCACCAATTAAATAAATGAACTGTGAGAAATCGCAGTTTTTTTTATTATACTAAATACAAATGTATTCCTATCATTTAATCAACTACATTATTTAGCAACATATCACACTTGCTTCAAATGAAAACAAGTATGTTTAAAGTAGTTTAGACATATACAGTCATTATTCTAAAAGAGTCAACGACTCTTTTTTTTATATATGGTTGAACCATAAAAAAACGTAGAATTATAAAAGATGAGCCTAGTGTAAATATTCAAACACTGGGGCTCATCTTTTATAATTACCTTGTTATGTTACATAACTCAGTTTATGTCTAACCACGTTTTTACTCAACCTTATAATATACAATTGAATATTCTACAATACACATTTGTTTTAGCAATATATACGTTCCATTCATCACGTCCTAAAGGACGTCTTAAAATACATGATTATTATGATAACATAGGATTAAATTTAACTTTGTCTTTAAAAAAAGTTTTCTATATTAGTTCTTTTTTTATCATTCTAATTATTGTATCTTACATATAAACAACAATCCATTTAGTTTAATGTTTTAATGTAAACGTCATCTTTATTTTTAGCATCAATAGTCACTTCTTTAATATAACCTCTTTTTTCATAGAATTCAGGAACTGTTTCTGTCGTTAGTATAGATTTATCCATACCGTTATTCATAAAATGAATTTCAGCAAGTACCAACAAATCAGTACCATACCCTAAATTCCTAAATGCTTTATCAATCCAAAATTCCCTAATAAAACCTAATGGTGCAATAAAAAACCAATTAGATAAATTAATATGGCTAAATTGTATAAAGCCGATGATCTCTCCTTGTTCTCCTAATCTTATATATGCATAGTTATCCTCTTCATTAATCATAAGAGAAAACAAACTTTCCCAATCATCAATTTTAATTCCCATATCATCAAAATACAGCTTGAACGCCTTTTGAAAATAGGGATTTGTAAAATCCGAAATAAATACATCTTTCATCTTTTTCCTCCATTTTATAAGGAGTAAACAACTTCACCCCTCATTTTTTCTTTATCTATGCTTTTATTATATATTTTCATAGTAATTCCCCCTTTGTTTAAGGTGTATATCTATTATAGAAGATGCTACACCTATTTATGTATTCATATTAACAGTTTAATATTGAATTTCATAGTCTTATTTCTTGAATCACAGTAGACATCATTGTTTACACTTAATGAGCTCAACATTTATCTTAGTCAGTTTCAAGTTATCGATAAATAACCTTACTCTTAAGCTATTAAGGAAAAAGTTTTGCATTATTTCATAACTACTTTTTCACAAATAACAACTTCAGAAATAAGAAGTAATAAAAAAACTATGATAGTCTCAAATCAAATGATGCCATTTTTTACAAGCAGGTACCATTAAATACTTATACACCACAATTATTAACCTAAAATAATGTTATTAACTTCATTAAATGGCTCATTCACTTAAAAAAATGCACTTTTATACACTTGATTCCATTTTTTAGTACTTACTTATTGACTTTACTTCACATCATATTATATAATAGCGAAGTACCTAATTTATTAGTACATGGTTCCTTAGCCAAGTGGTAAGGCAATAGACTGCAACTCTGTGATCATCGGTTCAAATCCGATAGGAACCTCCAAATTTAATCGGGACGTGGCGGAATCGGCAGACGCAACGGACTTAAAATCCGTTGAGGGAAACCTCGTGGGGGTTCAAGTCCCCCCGTCCCGACCATTAAACATTAAAATCGATAATTTATTATCGATTTTTTTTGTATGCAAGACATTCTATTAAGAAAACTTCGTACTTATTATATATAAAAATCTTATTTTTAAGTAATTATACGAATTATCAGCATGAATATGCACTCTTAACTTTCAATAGTTATTGGATTACACTTCTTTAATATACGTTTGTATCATTACGAAGTGGTTTGTACTCTTATATATATAGTTTAATTATAATAATACTGTTAATCAGTCACGAAGATGCCCTAATCACAATAAAAAATATAAACACTTCTTTGTTAATTACAAACTTGATATGTACCCTCTTTACTGGACAAACCAGTGAGGAGGGTATTTTTATGCGTT
>CAMQRS010000006.1 GCA_947036815.1 uncultured Erysipelotrichaceae bacterium | reverse complement strand
TCCTATTTAGTAATAGATTTTACTCCACCAACACTAGAATTTAAAGAACCCATATTCGAAGATAGGCTTTAACCTTTTCTTTGATAATTAAATTGCATATGGTATGATAAAAAAATAGCAACTGCACATCTTACTCATGTACAGCTACTCTAGTTCATTCATTATTGGCGGATTTAGCCAATTTACACAAAAATATTTACACCCTCTTATTTTATTCACCACTAAACTATTGACATTTTAATGAACTCCCTAAATTGTGTGTCCAACTTTTGATGTTCAATTCATATCTGTTTGTAGATTATTATAGATAAAAAACATTCTATCTTTTCCATTAATATCTTTATATGTTTCCATTTTTGCATCAGGAAAATATTTTCTTGCTTCTTTTTCCATCGCTTCACTTTGGTTATAACCCATTTCAAAAGCAAGGATACTTTTTTCATTCAGTAATTTATGTGCACCTTCAAATATCATACGATAAAATTTAAGTCCGTCATCTCCACCAAACAATGCAACATGCGGTTCGTAATCAACAACACTACTTTCCATTGTTTCATCTTGAGGAATATAAGGAGGATTACTAACTAAGATATCCACTTTTATATTCGCATCAATAAATGGTTGTAGCATATCTCCACATAAGAAATCTACATCAACTTCTAATTGTTTTGCATTTTGTTTTGATACTTCTACTGCTTCTAACGAAATATCACTAGCATATACATTCAATTTACTCTCTTCTTTTTTTAACGCTAATGCAATCGCTCCACTTCCACACCCCACATCAATTAAGGTAATTGGTTGTGATTCAAAGTATGTATCATAATCCGCTAGTACATTCGCTACTAATTCTTCCGTTTCTGGTCTTGGAATTAATACGTTTTCGTTTACGATAAATTTATGTCCATAAAAATATTCATACCCTAGTACGTGCGCTAATGGTTCTTGTTTTAAAATACGTTGTATATTCGTTTCAAATTGTATTCTTAATGTATCATCCATCTCATTATCATATTCATAATATAAGTTATGTGATTCCATTTCACTCAATTCTAATAGTAACATCAACGCTGTTTGTTCGCTAATATTTAAGTCAACACATTGTTGTTGCGCAATCTTTAGCACTTCTTTATAAGTCATTAACTATTTCCTGCTAATTTATCTTTTTGGTCTTGTTCTAAAAGAGCTATTAATACATCATCCATTTTACCTTCCATAATACGATCTAACTGTTGTAAAGTTAATCCGATTCTATGGTCAGTTACACGGTTTTGTGGATAGTTGTAAGTTCTAATTTTCTCACTTCTATCTCCACTACCTAACTTAGACATACGTTCTTTATCTTTTTCTTCTTTTTCCATACGTTTTACTTCTGCATATACTTTCGCACGAATTGTGTTTAAAGCAGTAGCACGGTTTTCATGTTGACTTCTTCCATCTTGACACTTAACAGATAATCCCGTTGGAATATGTGTTACACGAACAGCTGAATCGGTCTTATTCACATGTTGTCCACCAGCTCCACTTGATCTCATAGTTTCAACTTCTAAATCTTTATTATCAATTTCAAAGACTTCTTTATCTACTTCTGGATCTACTAGTACAGTTGCTGTAGAAGTATGAATTCTTCCTTGTGATTCCGTCTTAGGTACACGTTGTACACGGTGACTTCCACTTTCGAATTTAAGTCTTCCATATGCTCCGTCCCCTTTAATCATGAACGAAACTAAAGAAAATCCTCCTGCTTCATTGTCTTGCATCTCGATAACTTCAATCTTATATCCTTGGATTTCAGCCCATCTACTGTACATACGGTATAGGTCAGCAGCAAAGATATTACCTTCATCTCCACCAGCAGCTCCACGAATTTCAATAATTGCATTGTTCATATCTTCAGGATCTTTTGGTATTAATAAAACTTCTAGACGATCTAATAAACTTTGTAATTTTGGTTCTAATTCTTCAAGTTCCATTTTCGCCATTTCTTTTACTTCGTAATCTAGTTCTTTTAATAGTTCTTTTGCATCTTCAATTCCAGATGCAACCACTTTATATTCTTCATATGTGTCGACTACTTGAGTTAAAGAAGCTTGTTCTTTCCCAACTTTAGCCATCATTTTACGATCCCCTAATACATCAGGTGACATCATCATTTCATTTAATTCGTTAAAACGAACACTCATCGTTTCTAAACGCTCTATCATAACACTCATTATAGTACCTCCTCATTCATTACCTTTGTTAGATTATTTGCCTAATTTTTGACTTAGACAAATGTATATTCATTATAGCATGAACTTGTGCATCTATTTAAACAAATAGAAAAAAACTAATTCAATTTCATTATATTTATACTAAAGAACGCTATATTCACTACCAATATCATGAACAATCCCTATTGTTTCATTCAAAAGCACATACATATAGTAATATCGAATTTTTTTGTGATTCAAATATTCCACAACTTATATAGTTTCTTAGTCTCTAGTACCCATATAAAAAAAAGAAGTGCCTGAACACTTCGTTTTTTATATGCTTATTTGTTTCCGTATTTTCTGTTGAATTTATCAATTCTACCTTGCGCAGCAGCGAAACGTTGTCTTCCTGTGTAGAATGGGTGACAGTTAGCACAAGTATCAATTTTTAATTCTTTAGCAGTTGATCCTGTTTCAAACTCGTTTTCACATGTACTACATTTAACAACAATTTTATTGTACGTTGGATGTATTTCTTTTTTCATTTTTTTCTCCTTCCGCCTTAAACACCTTGTGTGTTCAAAGTAAGTGCTAATATATTATAAACAATTATAAATTTATTTTCAAGTATTATCGAAAAAAAAGAATATAAACATTATTCTATCAATAATGATTGTTTCAATACGGCATTAACCTTGTCTATCTCTAACCTGTTCATCTGATGTTTCTGACCATTTTTCAAAAAATAATAGAGGCAACATGCACTGATGACACATTACCTCTAATTTTTATTTATAGAATTTACATACTACATTCATTATTCAACGATTACTTTTTCTACCTTAGCACCTAATGCTGTTAATTTACCTATAATATTTTCATACCCACGTTCAATATGATATATTTCACTAATTTCCGTAGTTCCTTCAGCAATTAATCCTGCAATAACTAAGCATGCTCCACAACGTAAGTCTGTTGCCTCAACTTTTGTTCCACTTAGTTTTGTTGGTCCATTGATCAACGCACTTGGTGTCATCACATTAATATTAGCACCCATTTTATTTAACTCATTGCAATGCTTAAATCGCTCTGTATAAATGGTTTCGCTTACTTGTGATTGTCCACCACATTGTGTCAATAACGCTGTTAGAGGTTGTTGTATATCTGTTGCAAACCCAGGATATGTTCCTGTCTTAATGTTTACACCTTTTAATACATTACTTTTTCCACGTACATGAACTTTATCTATATCTGCTTCAAAATCAATTCCTATTTCTTCTAATTTAGCTAGTAACGCATCAATATGTTGAGGAATGATATTTTCAATCGTGATATTTTCACCTGCAGTTGCAGCTAAACAAATATAAGTTGCTGCTTCAATACGATCAGGGATAATCTCGTGGAAACATCCATCAAGTTTATCAATTCCTTCAATCGTGATTTCATCTGTACCAACTCCACGTATTTTTGCACCCATTTTATTTAACATTGTTGCAATATCAATAATTTCTGGTTCTTTTGCTGCATTTTCAATAATTGTTTTACCCTTAGCATATACTGCTGCACACATAATATTTATAGTAGCACCAACACTTGCTGTATCAAGGAATATTCTATCTCCTACTAATTCTTTAGCTTCTAGGATATAACAACCATCTTCATGTGTAATTGTAGCACCTAACGCTTCAAATCCTTTTAGATGTAAATCAATAGGTCTAGGCCCTAAATAACATCCACCAGGCATCTTAATCTTACATTTTCCATATTTACCTAACAGAGCCCCCATAAAGTAGTAAGAAGCTCTTAACTTCGTTACATGATCACTTACCATTGGTGCATTCACCATATTTCTTGGATCGATAATAATATGATCGTCCGTTTTGAAAACAACCTTCACTCCCAAATCTTCTAATAATAATTTTAAATTTTTAACATCTGCAATTTGAGGCACTCCTACAATAGTCACTACCCCATCACTTAATATAGCTGCAGGAATTAATGCAACCGTTGCATTCTTACTTCCTGATATTCTAACAGTACCACTTAACTTGTGGCCACCTTCAATTCGAATCACTTCTTTCATTATTTCATTTCTCCCATTCTATCTTTTACTATTAAATAGTTTCTTTACTTGCAATCTATATTATAATTGATTTTCTAATATTATTCTATGAAAATTTTTCCTTTTGAGCATTTCACACACATTCCAATATATTTTGATAATTACACTTTCATTCTTGTCCGTTTTCTTCTATAATATATCTTATTGATTTTAAATCATATTAAGTATCTTTATTTAATATTAGAAAGGAGTTTGTATAAGCATTTTTGTGTTTATACAGTATAGTTATGAAAAAAATAGGCTTCTGTAACGATCGTTATTTACAAATGCAATCTGAGCATATCAAAGAAAGAATCGCTTTATTTGGCGATAAATTATATTTAGAATTTGGAGGTAAGCTTTTTGATGACCACCACGCTTCTAGAGTATTACCTGGTTTCGCTCCTGATAGCAAACTTAAAATGCTTATGGAATTACAAGATGATGTTGAAATCCTAATCGTTATTAGTGCAAATGATATTGAAAAAAATAAAGTACGTAATGACTTAGGAATCACTTATGATGTTGAGGTATTGCGTTTAATTGATGCCTATCGTGAAATCGGTTTATATGTCGGTTCTGTTACCATTACCCACTTTGCTAATCAACCAGCAGCAATCTCATTTAAACAACACCTAGAAAATTTAGGTGTAAAAGTATTCTTACACTATCCTATTATTGGGTACCCAAACAATATTCCATTCATCGTCAGTGAAGATGGATATGGAAAAAACGATTACATCGAAACTAGTAAACCATTAGTAGTTGTGACTGCGCCAGGTCCTGGTTCTGGAAAAATGGCAACTTGCTTATCTCAGTTATACAATGAACACACTCACGGAATTAAAGCAGGATATGCTAAATTTGAAACTTTTCCAATATGGAACTTACCACTAAAGCATCCCGTCAACCTTGCATACGAGGCTGCTACTGCTGATTTAAATGATGTGAACATGATTGATCCATTCCATTTAGAAGCCTATGGAGAGACAACAGTAAACTATAATCGTGATATCGAAATCTTCCCCGTACTTAATACTATGTTTGAAACTATTTTAGGTGAATCACCTTATAAGAGTCCTACAGATATGGGTGTAAATATGGCTGGAAACTGTATCATTGATGACTTAGCAGTACGTGAAGCTAGTCATGATGAAATCATCAGAAGATACTATCAAGCTAAAATTGATTTCAAAAAAGGAAAAGCAGAAGAAACTGCAACTTCTAAAATTGAAGTCATCATGTCACAAGCTAAAATTAATGGATTAGATCGTAAATGTGTGCCTCCTACTATTACGTTAAGCCAATCAACAAATGCACCTGCATTTACGATTGAGTTAATGGATGGAACTCTTGTTACTGGAAAAACATCTAAGTTGTTAGGATGTGGAAGCGCCGCTTTATTAAACGCTTTAAAAGTACTAGCAAACATAGATGATGATATTCTAGTAATTGCGCCTGAAGTATTAAAACCTATCCAAGATTTAAAAATAGACATTATGGGGAACAGAAATCCTCGATTACATACAGACGAAGTACTTCTTGCCTTAGCAGTTAGTGCTACAATGAGTGAAGACGCTAAAAAAGCATATGATAAATTATCAGAGTTAATCGGTTGTGAAGCACACTGTTCTGTTATATTATCTGAAGTAGACTTTAATGTATTACGTAAATTAAAAGTAAATATCTCTTGTGAGCCAAAATTTCAAACTCGCAAGTTATACCAAAAATAAAAGAAGCCACAAATTGTGGCTTCTTTTTTATTTGTTCAATATTTGGCACACTTGTGCAAATCCGTACTTTTCATCATATTTTTTTTGACAATCATGAATCAGTGTAATATTTCTAGTAATCGCAAATACAGTTGATCCACTTCCTGACATTAATACACTATCAAATCCATCTTCTTTTAATTCAGATTTTATTTGTTTAATGAGCGGTGTAATTTCAAAGGCACTTTGCTCAAGTGTATTCCCGATACATGTGCATAAAGCTTTGTAATCATCGTGCAGCAGTGCATCTTCACACTGTTGTACATTTGGATGAATACAACTATCAAACGCTATATTTGAAAAAGCTAGCGCTGTAGAGACCCCTTCACTAGGTTTCACTAATAATAAATAGAACGGACAATCATATTCAAATTGTCGCACCTGTTCGCCTATTCCTTGTACTCTAGCAGGTTTATTAACGACACAAAAGGGAACATCTGCTCCTATTTTTTTCGCTATTAAAATTAATTCTTCTTCACTAATTTCAATTGCACACATCGAAACGATGGCTTTCAGCATTGCTGCACCATCTGCACTGCCTCCTGCAAGACCAGCTTTCATAGGAATCGACTTTTCCACAATGACTTTAAAGAATTTATTTAAAGCGAATTTTTCACGCATTAAAAGAATTGCCTTATAAATTGTATTTGATTCATCTAATGGAAAATTACTTGTTCCACAAATAATCTCATCATGATCAGAAAAATCAACATGCAAGGTATCACAAAGACTCAATGGCATCATGATCATATCTAGTTCATGGTATCCATCACTTCTTTTTTTTACGACATCTAATGTTAAATTAATCTTGGCATTCGCTTCTATTTTCATAATACACCTCATATAAAGCAACAAATACATCCAGTGCTAATGATTCTGCTCTCGCATTTTCTGCAACGTCTGCTTTAGCCAATAATTCCTTGGCAATTTGTTTACTTCCACAAAATTCTCCAAAGTTGTTTAACATCGTTTTTCTTCGTTGTTTAAAACAACCTTTTACCATCTCATAAAATAATGCTTCTTCTTTCAATTCATATTTTTTATTAAATTTAAATTGAACTACCGCACTATCTACATTTGGTTTTGGATTAAATACATGTTTTGATATTTTCATTACAGTTTTTACATCACATCTAAACTGAGTGATTACACTTAAGGCATTATAATCCTTAGTATTTGGAACAGCACTAAAACGATCTGCTACTTCTTTTTGCATCATTACTGTAATTTGTTGAATCGCTGCACCACTCTCAAATATTTTAAATAAGATGGGCGTTGTTATATAGTATGGTAAATTAGCTGCAATCACAACTTCATTATCCGGTGTCTTATATTTATCAACCCATTCTTTTAAATTTATTTCTAAAAAATCAGTCTGAACAATTTCTACATTTTCATTTTCGCTTAATGTATCAGCTAATACTGGAATTAAACGATCATCTATTTCAAAAGCCACAACTTTTGTTGCGTACTTACTTAAAAATTGTGTTAACGCACCAATTCCAGGTCCTATTTCAAATGCAACACATGGTTTATCACTCATTGCATTCATTGCTATTTTTTCAACTATTTGACTTTCTACTAAAAAGTTTTGTCCATAGTTCTTTTTCGCATATAATCCATACTTTTCTAATATCTCTTTTGTTTTACTCGGTGTCGCTATTACTTGACTCATAAATTCCCTCTATTAATTTTTCTACTTTCTTTTTATCAATTTGTAAGATGTTCAATCTCTTCCACAATGTTTTCACATTGCACTTTCCTAGAAATAGTAAATCCCCTATTGCTTCTCTTAGTGCTGCACTATCCTCTCGTCCATTCAATCCTAAATACATCATATCATTTAAACTTATCACTTCTTTTACGTCGGTTTGGTATGTAATCACATGTTCTAAGGATGCAATTATATCCGCTTTACTTGCATGTTCAACACCTATTTTCTTAGATGTCTTCGCTAGTGATCGTTTGATGAAAGCATGTTTCACATTTGGAATAACTTCATTGATTCTATTTCTAATGTGATTCCCTGGAGTATCTGGATCTGTAAAGACAATAATCCCCACTCGTGCATTTACCTCTTGCAATAGTTTTAACTTTTGCTTAGATAAATGGGTACCATTTGTTTCAATTGTTTCACAATCTACACATTGTTTTAGTTTATTAGTGTCATTTTTTCCTTCAACTATAATTATTTCTTTAATTTTCATATGCCTATTATACCATACAAAATAAAAAAACGAATTACTTTCATAACTCGTCTTTCATTTTAATAACCGTATCGAACTAACTCCATTACTGGATCGTAAGATCTATTGATTGAAATATT
This sequence comes from uncultured Erysipelotrichaceae bacterium, assembly GCA_947036815.1. Classification (GTDB taxonomy): domain Bacteria; phylum Bacillota_I; class Bacilli_A; order Erysipelotrichales; family Erysipelotrichaceae; genus CAMQRS01. The sequence goes on along the minus strand of CAMQRS010000006.1, from coordinate 42,551 downwards.
GTTTGAGACTTGACTACCTACAAATAAATCTAGGTGATTCATAGTCATTGATCCTCTATCTGCTACTATCGCATAAAATGGTTGTCCTGGAACTAATCCTTCTCCAGAATATCCATGATTACTTACTTTGACAATACTACCAAACGGAATTGCTCCATTTGCCGCTACTATATAGTAACCTTCATATGTAAGCCCATCTTGCCATGAACCATTTGCTTGTTGTACTGAATCGAATGATACTTTAATTCCACCAGCTGTTCCACCAAACCCATTGTTGTTGTAACAACCAATACAATCGGTACCATAAGTTGTGATATAGGCACTTACTGCTTCATCTGAATTCAACAACGTTTTAACTTTTGCTGAAAATGTATTTTCATAACTTATATTAAATACTTCTTCTAATACTGCATCACTACTTACGACTTCACTCACTTGCGTCGGTGACTCCACGACTAATGTTTCGCTCATTGGCATTTCAACATTACTAACTTCAATCGCTGTACTTTGAGATGCTTTAACATTATTCACTACTGTAAAAATAGATACAAATAGACAAATAATTAATACTAATTTATTGGTTATTAAGGAAATTATTTCTTTTTTCTTCAATTTAAATTCTCCTTTTTTTCTGTTTTTATATGATTAGCATAGGCCGTTCATACTGATTTATTCTACCATTTAATGTATTTAATGCAAACTTCAAGTATTATCATATACATTAAAAAATGAAAAAAGGCTATTATAAAGGATATTATGAAGTTTTGTAGAAAATCATGCCAACATTAATTTTTGTGTTAATGCAAAAAAAAGATATACGAGATTGATCTGCGTATACCTTCTTTATGGATAGGTATCTGATTGCGACACCGAAATCAGATACCTTGCATTTATATTTATAGTCTTAGGCTACTGACCAATAAAATTAAGATACGTATCTTTCATCGTTTTTTCTAATTCTAATTCTTCGATTTCTAACAATGATGCAACCTTACTGAACGTTGAGGTTACGTACTTCACTTCGTTTTGCTTCCCTCTATAAGGATGTGGAGCAAGGTATGGACAGTCCGTTTCTACTAAGATTCGATTCATATCGCACACTTGAGGTACTTCTTGTAAGCCCTTAGCATTTTTGAATGTGATGGGCCCTGCAAACGAAATATACCCTCCCATTTTCATAATTACTTGTGCAACTTCTTTACTTGCACTAAAACAATGAAGCAAAAATTTCGTATTTGCATGCTCTGCAAGAATATCTAACGTATCTTGAGTAGCATCTCTCATATGTATAATAACTGGTAATTTATATGCATCCGCTAGTTTTAATTGACGAATAAATCCTTCTTTTTGCACTTCTCTTTGTACTGTATCCCAGTGGTAGTCCAACCCAATCTCACCAAGTGCAACGAGTTTTCCATCTTTCAAGATTTGTTCAAAACGTTCATAAGATTCTTCATTAAATTCATTTAGATCACATGGATGAAACCCCAATGCAAGATCAAATGTTATTTTATCATGGTGCAACTGCAACGCTCTCTCGTAACTAACAAAATCTGTACATACAACTAAAATTCGAGCTACCTTAGCTTCTACTGCATTATTTATTACTTCATCAATTCGATCATATAATTGATCACACGTGATATGTGCATGGCTATCTATCAATTCCATCATTCCCTCTACTTTCCTAAACAGAAGTTAGAAAATAACGTATCTAATAAGTCATCTCTACTAACTTGTCCTAAAATTTCTTTCAAATATGTGTATGCTGCTTGTAAATCAATTGCCACTAAATCTAATTCCATCCCAGCTTCCATAGAACTTTTCGCTTGCATCATACTTTGTTTCGCTTTATTCATCAATGATATTTGACGCTCATTTCCTAGTGTGTTTTCGCTCAATGCAATTTGGTGTTGTTCATATAACTGATTGATTGTATGTACTAGTGGTTCAATCTTATTGTGTTTCGCACTAATCCATACTCCTTCATTATTGTGAATTGCTTCATCCTGTTTATTGTATACAATGATTCTAGTTTTATCTTTTGTAAGTTCTAATAGTTCATGGTCCTTCTCTTCTAAGTCACTACTTCCATCAAACAATAAGATAATTAGTTCTGCATCTTGCAATGCTTGTTTACTTTTTTCTATTCCTATTTGTTCAACTAAGTCATTACTTTCTCTTATTCCTGCGGTATCTATTAAGTGAAGCGTTACATAGTCTAAACGTACACTTCCTTCAACGATATCCCTTGTTGTCCCTGCAATACTAGTGACAATCGCTTTATCTTCTTCTAACAATGCATTCAATAAACTAGATTTCCCTACGTTCGGTTTTCCTATAATGGTTGTTTTAATTCCCTCACGTACTATTTTTCCACTCTTGGCTTTTTTTAAAATGTCATTCATCTTGATTAACCAGTCATTTACTTTCGGTAATAGTACTTCTGTAGTTAACTGTTCCACATCATCATATTCTGGATAATCTATATTTACTTCAATGTGTGCTACCATATCTAATAATTCTTGAATAAATGGATTCAATAGATTAGCTACACTTCCTTTTACTGCTTTAATAGCTAGTTTAGCTGCTTGTTCATCTTGGGCATGAATCATATCATTCATCGCCTCAGCTTGTGTTAAATCAATCTTACCATTCAAGAATGCACGTTGCATAAATTCACCTGCATTCGCAAGTCTAGCTCCATGATCCAAGCATAATGTTAGTACTTTTTTAGTCACTACAATTCCACCATGACAATTGATTTCTACAACGTCTTCACCTGTAAAACTCTTCTTATTTAAAAAGATACTGATCAGTACCTCATCTATTATTTCATTATTCATAGGATCAACAATATTAGCAAAGTTTATCGTATTGCCTTTTTTCTTAGTTAAATCAATATTACAAATATGATTTACGATAGACACCGCATCTTGCCCACTTACTCTAACTATACTAATTGCACTTTCACTAAGTGCTGTAGATATCGCTACTATATTTTCATAAAGCATAAAATCACCTCTTCTAATTATTTATTATACCATAAATGCCCACTTCATATCATAAGTATGTTTGTATGCTCATACACTACACTATGACAATATTAAAACTAGAAAAAATTACTAAAATAATCAATCAACATACTATTCTTAACGAAGTATCATTTCCTGTGAAACAAGGAGAGACATTCGCATTTTTAGGTATTAATGGGGCTGGTAAAAGCACTACGATGAATATAATCACGACATTGAAACAACAAACTAGTGGGACCATCTTATTTTTAAATAAACCATATCATCATTCAATAAAAAGACATATCGGAGTCGTCTTTCAAGATAACTTATTGGATGATGATATTAGTGTAATTGATAATTTATACCATAGAGGTAGTTTATACTATAAAAATAAAACCCAGCTAGATCTCGCTGTAAAAGAAGTCATCCAGTTACTTCAATTGACACCTTTACTTCATAAGAATATTGGGTATTGCAGTGGTGGAGAAAAACGATTAATTTCCATTGCAAGAGCTATCATATTCAAACCTAAATTATTAATCTTAGATGAACCTACAACGGGATTGGATGTAAATATAAGAAAACAAATATGGGATGTTATCAACATCTTAAAAGATAAATACAATATGACTATTTTTTTCACGTCTCATTATATGGAAGAAGCTTTGCATGCTGACCAAATTTGTATTATACATCATGGTCGAATTATTGAAACAAAACCATTATCCGCATTTTTAAGTAATAAAGAACATATATTAACCATCAATAATAGCATCGTTTCTAGTGCACAAACAAATCCAAAAGAGGCTATACTCAGATTACAGCATACGAAGAACGTAGAGAACTTTTCATTTCAACAACCTAGCATAGATGAGGTGTTCATGAAAGTAATAAAACAACATGAGTAATACACTACATTTAATAAATAGACATTTACACCTATTTTTAAAACGACCGTCTTCTTTAGTTCTCTCGATTATTAGCGCTGCTATCATTTTAAGTTTATACTTCCTATTCATTAAAGATTTTATGATTATTGTATTAACTGATTATGGAATTAGTACTCATGCAACTCAAATTGTGGATTGCATCATGTGTGCTGGTTTATTAACTATCATCAATTGTACTTCGATACTATCCATTGTGAATCTATTTATCCAAGATAAAGTAAAAGGAATCATCAAAGACTTCTATATTTCTCCTGTTTCAAATACAAGCATCATTCTTTCTTATGTATTTGCAGCGATCATCATATCTTTTTTTATCTCCTTACTTTATGTTTGTATCATTCATGGTTACCTCTATTTTGAGTACGGATTTATGATGCATGCGAATGAGTATTTGAAAGTTTTTTGTATTATACTATTAATTTCTTGTTTTGGTTCTATCCTCTTGTTTATTTGCGCTCTATTTATTGAATCATTTAGTGCTTTCTCAAGTATTTCGAACTTATTTAGTGTCTTACTCGGGTTTATTAATGCAGTTTATATTCCTATTGGATTATATCCTACTTTTATACGGGATATATTAACCCACTTTCCCCTAGCACAGTTGACTGCACTACTACGTAATATATATACGAAAGATATCTTTGAAACATGTGATTCGATTTATCCAGTAGAAGCAATATCCTATTTGAAAGTACACTTTGGAATAAACACTGATGTTTCCTACGATATATATCCATATATCATAGGTGTGTGTAGCTTCCTCTTGATATTATTGTGTATACTTCATCACACATACAAAAAAAAGTAACTGCTTAGTTACTTTTTTATTTGTTGTTTAAATACTATCTTTTAATTGTTTTATATAAACCGTACATTGGTTTATTAATGACTAATTCAAATTTACCAACAAGTTCAATCACTTCACCATTGAACCCTTTTTTAAATTCATATACTCCATAATCTTCTGCACTCTTATCAAATATTCCACTGATTCCATATAGGTTGTATCGATCATATCCATGTTCAATCCCATACTTCATCATTTGCCAATGCATTGCATATGGAGATGCAAATTGCATATACTCATCATATACTCCACTAAATAAACAAAGAATTTCTTTTCCATAAACAAAGAATACACCACTAGATAAAACAATTTCTTTCCCTTGTTTTTCTTTCAATTCTTGCGCTTCTTGAATATGAATATCATAGCGTGCAATAACATCTAATGCTACATTACGTTTATTATTCATCTTTGTGCTATTGGGATTACTTAACAGTTTTTTATCGCAATCTTCTACTATTTTAAGTTCAGCACAACGATCTTCTTGTATACTCGCAATATAGTTATCCACATCAACTATGGCACTTAGATATTTTGCATGTCCTCGTGCTACAAAGGTATCATATAAATGGTGATAATATTCATCACTTCTATTATCGAAGTCTCTACGTTTAGATGTATGTTTCATCACATTAATGAACTCACTCAACGTTTCTTTATTTAATTCTCTTGTGGTAATCTTATATTTAATTGTTTTCATGACACTACGTTTACACTTGCGCTCAAAGCTAGCAAGTAATTCTTCTTCACTCTTATTTAGATCAATTGTATATATCCATCTAGGTTCTCTATATAAATCTATTCCTGTAGTGAATCCATCATGAGAAAATCCTAACTCTAATAGATTTTCAACAACTACCTTATTATTAAAACCATCTTCTACAACTTCTCCATTTAATGCATGTTCTTGATATGGTATGTATGGTTCACATTGAAGGTATAATGCTTTATTATGTTTTAAGTATGATTTCAAATTCGTAATAAAGAATGAAAGTAATTCTTTATTTTCATAATCAATTAAAAATCCTCTAGGTGATTGATATTGCTTGTACCCAAACTGAATAGTACGATAAGATAAATATGCTACACTTACAAGTACCCCTTCATTTTTGACACCAACAAAGTCAGATTCGAAGCCTGATTTCTCTCTTAGTTCAGCCATATCTAGTGATTGCCATAAGTTTGCATCCGCATATGATAATGCATATTCGTTAAATTCATCTCTTGTTAATTTTATAAATTCCATAATACCCTCCTTCATTCTATTATAGGATGAACTGTTTCATTCATTTTATAACTTTACTATACTGTATTATATCATACTCTATAAAAAAAGAGATATCGTTTCATAAATATCTCTATATTATCGGTTATGGTAATAAGTCTACTTTCATTGCGCTAGCTAGTATGTGGTAATACTCTTCATGAGTTAACACAATATTGCTACCAGCACACATTTCTTGTAGATGTGTCATACTTGTAGTTCCAAAAATTGGTTGTATTCTCGCAGGATGTCTATTGATCCATGCAACCACGATTGCATTTTTTTTGACTCCGTATTTGTCTGCATACATTTGTAACGTTTCATTAAGTTGTGGATAATCAACATGATCAATGAATGATCCTTCTGCCCAACTTGCTTGCATAATAGACCAAGCTTGAATTGTTATTTCATTTTTTCTACAGTATTCTAAGACACTTCCATCATGATCAATTGAAGGAGCCTCTTTCATATTTACATAAAATCCACTTTGAATCATTCCCGAATGTACTGGTGATAACTGTAATTGATTAAACATTATATTTACATCTAAGTGTGCTTGCAACATTTCCATTTGCATTGAGTTCATATTTGATACTCCAAAGTATTTCACTTTTTTAGCACGATATAATTCATTAAAAGCTTCTGCCACTTCTTTTGGGTCCATTAACGTATCTGGACGGTGTAATAATAATACATCTAAATAGTTTGTTTGTAGTCTTTCTAAGCTTTTATCCACACTTTCTAAAATATAAGATTTACTAGCATCATAGAAGTTTACATTAGCTCCCCTGCGAATTCCACATTTGCTTTGAATAATCATTTTTTCTCGCATCTCTGGATTACGTGCTAGCACTTCACCGAATACAGTTTCACTTTTTCCACCACCATAAATATCAGCGTGATCGAAGAAATTTACACCTAAATCTAGCGCTTCGTGTACTAATTCTTCTAATCCTTCTACACTCATACCATCTATTCTCATACATCCAAACACCAATTGTGATGCTTTTAACTCTTGATTCAATTGTAAGTATTTCATATACAACCTCGCTTTTCTTTATGTCCATTGTATCACAGATATTATGAAATAAACAAAAATAATTGTGATATGTAAGCGAATACAAATGTGTTTATCTTGTCTTGATTCACTAGTTTTTTATGAGTTTTGACACAGTTTTAACCTTCATAACGACTATATAGACTCGCATATACGCTATACTTTTATCATTATAGAGGCTGTATTCATCTACTCTACTGATGCATTCTTGTACCTAGCTTTCAAAAATGGTATAATTTCATGAGTTAGAGAGGTGCTCATGGCTCAATTCATCAAACATCTAAATACCATTAATAAACATAAATTCATTGTTACTAAACTTTGTTTTCGCTGTGGTTTATATAAGCAAGGTCTCTTACATGATTTATCTAAGTATAGTGTTATCGAAATGAAAACGGGTGTTACTTATTTCCAAGGAAATAGATCTCCTATCGATAAGGAAAAAGAAGTAAAGGGGTATTCCTTAGGTTGGTTACACCACAAAGGAAGAAATAAACATCACTGGGAATATTGGCTTGATAACGCTAGAGATGGTATCAAACCGTTAGCTATGCCTAAGAACTATGTCATTGAGATGTGTTGTGATCGTGTGGCTGCTTCTATTATTTACCAAAAGGAACAATACACAGATGACAGTGCGCTTATCTATTATTTAAATGGTAGAGATCACGTGGTAATACATCCTGATACAGATGAACTTATTGTACGCATATTAACATACTTAAAAGAGAATGGTTTAGATAAGACAATTCAGTATATTAAACATGATTTATAATAAAAGGTGAGCTCTGAAGGGCTCACCTTTACTATATCTACTCTTCTTCTAAACAATCAATTAATTCTAAAATACGATTCAAATCTTGTGTTCCATTATATGTAATTGTTATTTTAGTTGATTCTACCTTCACTTTTGTTTGAAGTTTTTGTTGCATTAAATGCTCCACTGAATCATATGAACTGTCTTTTTCAATTGCTTTTTTAACAGTTGGAGTATTCATTTGTTTCACAAACGCTTCGAGTGCTCTTACACTCAATTTCTCTTGAATTGCTTTCTTTGCTACCAAGATCATATCTTCTTCACTAGTTAGTGCTAACAGTGTTCTAACATGTCCCATGCTCAATTGCTTATTCACCACAAAGTTTTGAATTGTTTGTGGAAGTTTTAATAAGCGTAATGTATTGGCTACATACTCTCTACTTTTTCCAATACGTTTCGATAATTCTTCTTGTGTATATGATAACTTATTTATCATATTAGATAATGCACGTGCCTCCTCAATAACATTTAAATCTTCACGTTGAATATTTTCTAATAGTGCTACTTCCATCATTTGAGTATCATCAAATTCTACGATCATCGCAGGAATTTCTTTTAGTCCTGCTAGTTTTGAAGCTCTTAATCTTCTCTCTCCTGCAACTAATTCATATCCTTTTACTGCTTTTTTCACTAAAATCGGTGTAAATACTCCGTGTAGTGTAATTGATTCTTTTAATTCGTTTAATGATTTTTCATCAAAGGTTGTACGAGGTTGGTATGGATTTGCTTTAATGTCTTTCAAACTAATCTTAGTCGTATCACTTACCCCATCGATTTTTTTATTCCCATTTTGTATATCTTCTAATACTTCATTTACATCACTACCAAAGATAGCTGATAAACCTTCTAAATCACTTAGACCTTTTCCTAATCGCTTTGCCATAGTATCTCCTATCTTGAGTTGTATTTTAGTACTTCACTCGATAATCCTGCATATGCTTTTGCCCCTTCACAACGAACGTCATATTCAAAAATAGACATTCCTCTTGATGGTGCTTCACTTAACCTAATATTTCTAGGTATATAATGCTTGTAGACTTTTCCTTTAAAATGTTTCATCACTTCTTGTTGTACTTCTAGTGATAACTTAGTACGAGCATCAAACATCGTTAAAACAACACCTTCTATTTCAAGGTTTTTATTAAATAATTGTTGTACCAAACGTATTGTTAGTAACAGTTGTAATACACCCTCTAATGCATAATACTCACATTGTACAGGAATAATCACAGAATCTGCGGCTGTCAATGCATTGGTATTTAATAATCCTAATGAAGGTGGACAATCAATAATAATATAGTCATATTGATCTCTTACTTTATCTAATTTCGTTTTTAAAAGTTCTTCTTTTCCACCTTCATACTTAATCATTTGTAAATCTGCACCAGATAAAGAAATATTAGCAGGAATAATATCTAATGGAGGTGTTGTTAGATGTTTAACAACATCTTTTACTTCATATTCTTCCATCACTAAATTATATACACTTAGTTCATTTCCTTTTTTACTAGCTCCTACCCCTTGCGATGTATTCCCTTGAGGATCGAAATCAACAAGTAACACCTTTTGCTTTAAATAAGCCAATCCAGAAGCTAAGTTTATACTTGTCGTGGTCTTACCTACTCCACCCTTTTGATTACATACAGCTATTATCTTTCCCATAACCCTTACCTCTATTTCTTAATCTTTATCTCTATGCTGACATATTCATCAAATTCTTTTTCTTCAAAACTAGCTTCTACTCCTGATTTCGCAAGCATAGTCATCGCTTGTTTCAATGTATTAATCGCAATCTTAATATTTCTTGTATACCCTTTTACTATTTTTTTACTAACTATATTTTGTTTCTTCTTAATCTTCTTCTCTGTTTGTTCAACATTTAATTTATTCTTTAATATATCATCCAACATGTCTTGTTGTTCTTCTTGTTTCAATGATAACATTGCTCTTGCATGCCGTTCACTAATTTTTTTAGCTTCTACCGCATTTTGAACGTTTTCATTCAAATTCAGTAGTCGTATTTTATTCGCAATCGACGATTGTGATTTACCAATTGATTTCGCTAACTCTGTTTGTGTAATCCTTTGGTATTGCATAATTCTTACATATGCTTTTGCTTCTTCCAGCGCACTTAAGTCTACTCGTTGAATATTTTCAATTAACGCTTTATTCATTGTGCTAGTTTCATCATCATCAATAACATATACTTCTATTTCTTCTAATTGTAATTTAGACAACGCTCTGAACCGTCGTTCTCCAACGACTATTTCGTATTTCCCATTCTTTTCTCGAACACTAATCGGTTGAATTAATCCATTTTCATGAATCGATTTTGCCAATTCATCAATTCCGATTTCATCAAAATACATTCGTGGTTGATATGGATTTGCAACTACCTCATGAATATTAATCGTTTTTAACTGTTTCATTTGTTGTTCTCCCCACTAATGGTTCTTTCTTGATCTTAGAAAACATTCTTGGAAAACGCATTGGTGTTTGCTTCACTTTTCTAAACACAAAGTTAATTCGTGTAGCATCATCAATGACATATTCATCTTTTTGTTCAAATTTACAACCCAACAAGCGAATTGCGTGATTTGCTTGTGTTAATTCATTTTCGGCACTTGAACCTTTCATTGCTAGAAAGATTCCATTTTTTTTCACTAGAGGAATACACAATTCTGAAAGCATCACTAGATTTGCAACTGCTCTCGCACTTACTACATCAAATGATTCTCTTTTCTTTTTAGTAAAATCCTCTGCACGCTCATTTGCAATCCATACGTTGTCTAATCCTAACTCTTTTACTAATACATTCAGAAATGTACAACGTTTCGTTAGAGGCTCACAAATAGTTACTTGTAATTGTGGATACACTATTTTAAGTGGAATACTTGGAAATCCAGCACCTGCTCCTACATCACATAAATGACCTTTAATCTCCACATTAAAAGATGGTCTAATACAGTCTAAAAAATGCTTAGAGTATATATCTTCAAGCTCTACAATAGCCGTTAAATTCATTTTTTGATTCCATTCAATTAAAAGATCTGCATATGTTTTAAACTGAGCTAATTGCGCTTGTGTTAACTCTATATTATATTGTTTTAATTCATTTATTAATTGTTGTTCGTATTGTTTCACTCTAATGCCCTCACTGTCATACTATTATACCAAAAAGGTAGCGAAAACTAAACATGAAAAAAAAGATTTACAATTGTAAATCTTTTCATTACTTATTATTATTTTTTAAACCATTTTTTTACTAGTTCATCAATTGTTCCATCTTCATGAAATTTTTGAATCACTTCATTAAAATCATCTTGTAGTTCATTCCCTTTTTTGAATGCAATTGCATTTCCTTCAGGGTTTTCTCCAACACCTAATTCAAAACTAGCTAATTCATCATATACTGCTAAGAATTTCACTGCATTCGCTTCTTCACAAACCATGAAGTCGATATTTCCATTAATTATTTCTAATACGATATCTGCATATTGTGCTCTTGTTTGTAATGTTAAATCGTAATCATCTAAAATACTTTCTACTGTGATTTGTTGAATTGTTGCATCTTGGCATCCCGCAACTAATCCTTTTAAATCATCGATGCTTTTATATCCTTTATCTTTTAAAGTTACTACTGTATTTGCAGTAGAATCAGCATAATAAATATCTGAGAAATCCACATTTTTCTTTCTTTCTTCCGTTGGTGATACACCAGCCATCATCATATCAACACTTCCACCTTGTACCGCTAACAGTCCAGCTGCAAAATCTAAGTTTTCCCATTCTAATGTATATCCTAATTCTTCAGCAATTAATTCTCCTAATTCAATATCAAACCCTTCAAAATCTCCATCTTTATTCATTACTTCATACGGCGCATACGGTGCTGCCGTTGCTACTTTTAATACTTTATCTTCTCCTGCATCTCCACATCCAGTTACTACACCAGCTAATAAAGTAAATACCATTCCCATTTTCATTAATTTTTTCATGTTTTTTTCCTCCCTATAACATGTTTGAAACAAACTGTCTCGCTCTTTGCGTTTTCGCTTCTGCAAAGAATTCTTGTGGCGTTGAGCATTCAATAATTTCTCCACCATCCATATATAAAATGTAATCTGCTACTTCTCTCGCAAAATTCATTTCGTGAGTAACCACAATCATTGTAAGACCTGTATGACTTAAATTCTTCAGTACTTTTAATACCTCTGTTGTCATCTCTGGATCTAGAGCACTTGTTGGCTCATCGCACAATAGCACTTCAGGATCCATCGCTAACGCTCTTGCAATGGCAACACGTTGTTTCTCTCCACCCGACAATTTATGTGGATAAGAATCAACTCGGTGTGACATCCCTACTTGCTCAAGTAATGCTAGCGCTTTTTTTTCTGCTTCTTCTTTATTCATTTTCTTCACTTTTACTAGCGCATACATAATATTTTTCTTAACATTCATATGTGAGAAAAGATTAAAGTTTTGAAATACCATTCCCATTTTTTCTCTTATTTTATTTAAATCTGTTTTAGGTTCGTTTACTTTTATATCATCTAAGTAGACACTTCCTGATGTTGGTTGTTCCAAGCAATTTAAACAGCGTATTAATGTAGATTTCCCTCCACCACTGCTTCCGACAATAGCGTATGTTTTTCCATCTTCGAAGGTAAAGTTACAATCTTTTAACACCTTAATAGTTGGACCAAAATCTTTATATAAATTTTCAACTTTAATCATAACTTAACTTCCTCTCTAATTGTTTTCCACCAAAACTCAATATTTTATTTAATACATAATAAGCAACTCCAATAATTAGTAGAGGTTCTAATGGTGAATACGTATCTGCTACTACAAATGTATATCGTTTCATCATGTCATTTAATCCAATGGCACTTACTACTGAAGTTTCTTTCGTTAATGTGATGAACTCATTTACTAATGCTGGTAATACATTTCTAATTGCTTGTGGAATTAAGATATCTTTTGTAATATCTTTTTGTGAAACACCTAATGCCTTAGCTGCTTCTTCTTGACCTTTATCGATTCCTTCAAGACCCGCTCTCATAATTTCTGATAAGTAAGCCCCTGAGTTTAATCCAAATACTAGCACTGCAGTTACTGCAGGGTTAAGTGATTGAATCCCGAATAAGATCGGCACTGCATAGTGACAAAAGTACAACTGAAAGTAAACTGGTGTCCCTCTAAATAAATCAATATATCCTCTAATAAATACTCCAATAAATTTCTTCTTCGATAAGAAGGCACTTACAAGACCTAATACTACTCCTAAACAGGCTGATACTAATGATAGTTTTATTGTTATTTCTAATCCTGCAACAATGAATGCCCACCATTCTATAATGTTTTCCATATTAATCATACTTTGTTTATACCTCCTAGTTTATAAAAAAAAACGTCTTTATGCTTTTACACATAAGGACGTTTAAACGCGGTACCACCTTAATTCCATTACCTTATCGATAATGACACTCAATCACTTTAACGCAGTGTATACGTAATTGACTCACAATTTCGCCAATTCAACTCCAAGACACGTTCTCAAGTTTTACTACTGATTTACACCAACCATCAGCTCTCTATAAGTAAAATACTTAATACTACTTCTTTTCTTTGCTTTATATATTGATATTATAGATGATAATCATAAAAATGCAACCTTTTTTTAATTTATTTATTTATCATTGAAATATAAAAGACCTATTTATGTATATTTACTTAAATAGATCTTTTAAAAATTAGTGATGTCTATCAATTAAATCTCCTTTCTATCTTTGTTTGCTTTTTATGTTAAAGTTATATCCTTAAATTATTATTCTCTATGCGTTAAGCTTGTTTATCCTGCACTCCTTTTATATGGTTAGAATACTCTATCGTCATTATCTCTATAAAGTAACCTTACATTAACCCATGTAATTATCTTAACTATATTGATTAATAATCGTCTGACTGTGCCACCGGTCTCACCTCTTTCTTCTTTCTATAATTACATTATATACTTAAATCACAGGTTGTAAATAGAGGTGGAAAAACCAGTAGTAAAAATGGAAAAATCGGTTTCTACTGAACTTTTTTTCTTATGAATGCTTCTAGACTTGATTTTCTAGTTCTTGAAATACTCAATATTTTTTTATTATGTAACTCTAATTCATACCCTTCAATACGATATATATATTCGAAATTAACAATAAGTCCTGAATGAATACGAATAAAATCATATTGTTCCAACTGCATACTAGTTTCAGTCACATTGCCTCGCTTAGTAAACTCACCCTTCGTAGTATAGTAAATTAAATTTTTATCTTGTTTTTCGATATAATATATATCTCTATACCTTAACTTCACTTTTACTCCATTATAAGAAAAGTAAAATTCAGTACTCCTTTTCAAACTATTTTCAAGAGGCATGCTAATCCGATTTAACTCTTCTTTATATCTACATACATTAATATGAAATACCTTACTATACGAAGACGGTTTATTCGAACTGTCCTCCTCTTGGCAATAGATGACACTTGCATTATGTGTGGATAACTCTAGCGCACTACTTACTCTAATATTATTATACGCTTCGTTTAAAATGAGTAGATCATACTCCTTTTTTTTCTTATCTTTTACTAAGTCACTGATTTTTTCATAGTATGCAAAACAAAATTTTTCTTTAATAATCTTTGATAAGTGAAAAACAATATCTTTAGCGTAATTTTCTTTTTCCACAATGGCTATTTTTAACATATGTTTCCTCTTTCGACTATATATAAAGTATATCATACTTGTAAAATATATAGTAATTAGATATATAAAAAGACATCTTTCGATGTCTCAATTAATTAAAATTTTTCGCTAACTGGTTGGAAATTAGGTTGTGGGTATCCACAAACTGCACATGCACCTGGTGCATTTTTTCCTGTATGCTCATATCCACAAATTTCACAACGCCATGTAGTTTCTTCTGTTTTTTTGTATACTGCATCTTCTTTTACATTTTTCGCTAATGCTAAGTATCTTTCTTCATGAGATTTTTCAATAATTGCTACTTGTTCCATTTGGAAAGCTATTTTATTAAATCCTTCTGCTTTTGCTGTTTTAGCCATTTCAGCATACATATCTGTCCATTCAAAGTTTTCCCCAGCAGCAGCTGCTACTAAGTTATCTAATGTTGTTGGAACTTCTCCACCATGTAATGCTTTGAACCATAACATTGCGTGTTCTTGTTCATTTCTTGCTGTTTCTAAAAATACATCAGCAATTTGGTTCATACCTTCTGTATTTGCTTTTTGAGCAAAATATGTGTATTTATTTCTTGCTTGAGATTCTCCTGCGAATGCCGCCATTAAGTTTTGTTCAGTTTTTGATCCTTTTAATTCCATTTTCATTTCCTCCATTGGTTAGTTTTTTTTACAGTTTATGCATGTTCCTTTTATAGTAACTTCGTATGTGTCTATCTCACCAATCACACTTTCTGTTTGAAGTGTTTGGTGTACCTTCACTAGGTCGGTATTTTCTAAGTCGAAAAGTGTTGCACATGTATCACAATAAAAGTGATAGTGAGGAGCACAGGTCTTGTCATATACGAAGCCATCATCTAAAGGTATTTTCTTTATTTCTTTTAACTCTACCAATATGCCTAAGTTGCGATATATGGTAGCTAAGGATATTTTTTGGGATTCATTAATGCGTTTGAACAATTGTTCAGCACTTATGTGACCATCCATATCTCTTAAATGGGATACTATCAATTCCCTTTGTTTAGATGCTTTATATACCATGAATTCACGCTCCTAACTAAGAACTATTCTTAGTATATGATAAAATCATACTTCTGTCAATATAAAATAAGAATAGTTCTTAGTTTGTATGAATTATATTCTAGTTTCTAATTACATTCCTTCATGCATTGTTCTGTGTATTACATCATCTTGTTGTTCTTTTGTTAATTTATTAAAATTAACAGCATACCCGGATACACGTATTGTTAATTGTGGATACTTCTCAGGGTGTGCCTGTGCATCTAATAAAGTTTCTCTATCAAATACATTCACATTTAAATGATGTCCTCCGCTTGTTGCATACCCATCAATCATTGTTACTAAATTATTTATTCTATCATTCATAATTATCACCTCACACTTATAGTATACTATTTTTTTGTTATTTTATATTCATATGCCTATATTTTTAAATTATACGCTCTACACTTAGATATTTTATACCATTCTTATTACACAGTTAAACAGATAACAACCTTAGTTGCTGATTCACGTATACCCAATTTTCATTTTACTAAAGACAAAGTTACCAGCAAATGATTCTGATTGTTTTAATCATCAACACTGTCCTAACATTTATGATAAAGTAGATTTATCCTTCTATTACAAAAGAAAGATGAAAAACACATGAGTTTCTCATCTTTCTTAATCTTATAAAACATTCGAGTTTAATTAGTACCCTGCTAATTCTTTAATTTCTTTGTCTACTTTATCAACATTTTCACTAACTTCATATCTTGATATTTCAAATATGTTTTTGTGTAGTAATTCTACTTCACCAGCAAAATCACCTATTACATAATGAGGTCCACATCCATATAAGTATAATGTTTTTAGTATTGAATTAGATGCATCACTAGGAAATTGGAAGGTAGGCATAGTAGATAGGTCATACCCCAAAACATTCATTACATATGATTTAACATCATCATTTGGTATATTTGTTTCAACAAACGGTATGCACTTATTAGCTAAGTTTACTATTGATCCTAAATCCTTACTAGTTACTGAAGTTAGTATAGAAGAAATTACATTATTTTGTCTTTCCATACGTACATAGTCACTATCCAAACTTCTAATTCTCATATAAGATAACGTTTCTTCTCCATCCAAAATGTATTGTCCACCACCACTTATTCCCAATACAGATGCTTCAGCGTCTGTAAGATATAAAGAAACTCCACCTAATATATCTACTATTTCTGTCACTGATTGAAAATTAAACGAAATATACTGCGTAACATCCAAGTCAAAATTATAGTTGATTGTACTTAATGTTGATTGTACACCACCATTTTTATACGCATGATTTAAATTATTATACATGTCAATCATTGGTAAATATACTAAATTATCCCTTTGCAAAGAAGTAATTTTGATTTTATCATTATCATTATCTAATGAAATTAGTTTCATTACATCCGATCTAGCAGATCCATCACTTTCTTCAATATCGACACCTAACAATAGAATCGTGTCTACATCCGCTGGATTTTCATACACATATACTTCTTCTTCGTTAAACTCTTTTCCATCTGCCATTTTATTCAGTAGAGAATCGATGTATAAATTCCCGCCAACTATCACAATAATCACTACTAATACAGCACCTAATCCAATCGCAACTTTTTTCTTAGTTTTTATACTCATGTTTTTAAATTTTTTCATATTGATACTCCTTCGATGGTAATTATAATTTATTCAATAAGTTGATTATATTAAATATATACCTATAATGTTATTGCATCCCTCTTGCATTCTACCGGCATAATCATGTACTATATAAGTAATCTTCAGGGCGAGGCGAAATTCCTCACCGGTGGTCATACTCCACGAGCCGAAAGGTTGAACTAGCGAAACTCTAGTAGCGACAGTATAGTCTGGATAAAAGAAGACTTTTTTTCCTATTTCAACTAAGCCCTGATATATTAAAGCAGGTTTTTTCTTTTGAAAGGAAACAATATGAACAAAAAAACACAATTTATAACAAAAATAGCAATATTAGGAGCATTAGCCGGTATTATATCAATCTTTGATATTAACCTCCCGTTTATCCCTCCCTTCTATAAAATAGATTTATCTGAGGTCATTACCATTTTAGCTGGATTCAGCTTGGGAGTGATTCCCGCAATATGTGTAGAGGCAATTAAAATATTAGTAAACTTATTATTGAATGGAACTTCTACTCTTGGGGTTGGTGAATTTGCCAATTTCATTATGGGTTTATCATTTATATTACCAGCTACTAGCATCTATCGATTAAATAAAACAAAGAAACAAGCATATATAGGATTAGTTATTGGAGGAATTTCATTGGTCGTCGTATCTTCACTAATGAACTATTTCATCTTATTACCAATGTATTCATATTTCTTTCAAATACCACTACAATCATTAATAGATATGGGGCATGTTTTAAATCCTTCTATCAATGGTTTATGGACATTTATTATCTTTGCTGTTATTCCATTCAACATGATTAAAGCAAGTATTACCTCAATCGTTATCATCTTAGTTTATAAAAAAGTTAGTCCCATTCTTAAACAATAGAAAACTGGATACAAACAAAAAGGAGCGCCTCAGAATTAGACACTCCTTTTTATATTTACTGAATTAACAAATATCGTCATCCTCACTTTTGTATTGACCTATAATATAAAATTATTTTTGTTGTTACTTTATATTATTTGCATAAGTAATTACTACATCAGCTGCTTTATCTACATCTAATTTAGATGTATTAATAACTAGATCATAATTGCTCGGTTTACCCCATATTTCATTAGTAAAGTACTTATAATAGTTTGCTCTATCTGTATCCACGCTCATTAATTTATTAGATAATTCTTTTTCATCTTCATTGTACAAATCAATAACACGTTCTTTTTTCTCTTTCAAATTTGCCCTAACAAATACTCTTACTACATTTTTTTCATCTTTCAATATATGTCCAGAACACCGACCAATAATAACGCACGATTCCTTCGCTACCTCCAGCATCATTTTTTTCTGGGCATCAAACATTTTTTCATGAATGCCTAGCACTCCTAATTC
The DNA here is from genome assembly GCA_947036815.1 of uncultured Erysipelotrichaceae bacterium. Taxonomy (GTDB): domain Bacteria; phylum Bacillota_I; class Bacilli_A; order Erysipelotrichales; family Erysipelotrichaceae; genus CAMQRS01. The sequence continues at coordinate 23,761 of CAMQRS010000006.1, read as the reverse complement.
CCCTATTGTAGAAATGATTCTATTATTTTTTCTTTTAATATAAAATGTGTCTTTTTCAATGAATTTACTTACTTCATTTAGTAATCCCTCATCAACTTCTGTACTGCAAATCATATTTTTAAGTATCTCTTTATCGTAGACAGGAATATTTAGTTTCTTCCCTATCTTATTCCCCAGTTCTCTTCCACCACTCCCGTACTCTCTACTTATCGTGATTACAACTTTGCGATTCACACTATCACCTCTTTATCTTATTGTAGCACAAAAAAAGATATGAAAGTCTTTGATTTTCATATCTTTTATATATTTATAGGTTGTTTTTATTTAACCATCATTCGTAATTAAAGAACCCTAATTAAAATCCTTCATTAAATTGTTTGATTGCATCACTTACTGATTTTGAATTTTCAATTTGATCAATTGTAGTTGCAAATAATTGTCCAACACTTAACACTGTCATTTTAGCTAGTTTAGGTGTATTTTCATTTTGGTCAATTGTATTAGTACAAATAAATTCTACAATTTTAGAATTTTCTATTCTTTCGATAGCTGGTCCAGACAATACTCCATGTATACACGCAGTATACACTTCGGTAGCACCTTTCGCATATAACATATCAATCCCTGTCATTAAAGTACCCGCTGTATCAACGATATCATCAACAACAATAGCTTTTTTACCATCAACTTCACCAATTAAATTCATCGCTTCCGCCACATTAGGTTTCGGTCTACGTTTATCAATAATTGCTAACGGAGCTTGTAATAAGTCGGCTAATTTTCTAGCTCTTGTAGTTCCCCCATGATCTGGAGATACTACTACTACATCTTTATTCAATCCTTTATCTTTTAAATATTTCGCAATAATACAAATAGCACTTAGGTCATCTGCTGGAATATCAAAGAATCCTTGAATTTGAGAAGCGTGTAATTCACAAGTTATAATTCTTGTTGCACCCGCTGTTTCTAGTAATCCTGCAATTAACTTACTTGTAATTGGTTGTCTAGGTTTTGCTTTTCTGTCTTGTCTTGCATATCCAAAGTACGGCATTACAATGTTAATTGTATTTGCACTCGCACGTTTACACGCATCAATCGCAATCAATACTTCCATGATATTACTAGATACTGGAGCATTCGTAGATTGTACTAAATATACATTTTTACCACGTACACTTTCGTTAATTTCTACTAAGATTTCTCCATCTGCAAAATGCTTAACTTCAGATTTACCTAACGTTAATTTTGCATGTGTACAAATTTCTTTTGCCAATTCTACACTTGATGTTAGTGCGAATATTACTGTCTTATTGTTTTCCATCTTTTTAAATTTCTCCTATTTATTTTTGTATTTTGTTCCATATCCTGGTTTGATTTCTAATCTACTTCTAGCAATTCCCATATCACCATCAGGTACATCTTTATCGATTGTACTACCTGCTGCTAATAATGCATTTTCACCGATCACTACTGGAGCAATTAAATTAACATTACTTCCAATAAATGATCCGTCTTTAATTGTTGTTCTAAACTTGTTCTTACCATCGTAATTCACAGTTACAACACCACAACCAAAGTTAACTTTTTTACCTACATCACTATCTCCGATATAAGTTAAGTGAGCACATTTACTTCCTAGCCCAAAATTAGTATTTTTGAACTCTACAAAATTACCTATTCTTGCATTCCCGATAATATTTGTATGATTTCTTAAGTGTGACATCGGTCCTACGACACTATCACTACCTACGTTACTATCAATGATTTTACTTGAATCAATAACAACATTATTTTCAATTGTTGAATTACTAATAAATGAATTAGGTAAAATAGTAACATTACTTCCCAACGTACTTCCTTTTTCAATAAACACATTTGGATAAATAGTACTTCCTTCTCCAATAACTACATCTTCATCAATGTACGTATTGTTAGGATCCATAATAAATACTCCGTTTTCAATATGTTTCTTATTCGTTATTAACTTGTTTTCATTAAAAACATCTACTTTTTTTGTGCAGTTCATTTTCATACTCCTTTTATACTCATATATTCTATCAAAATTTTGACTTAATTTCATCAACATTCTACATTTTTTTACATTTTATTTAGATACTTCCAAATATTACTTAAATTTATCAGATACATGTAAGATATAATACACTCGAGGTGAAATTATGAAAGTACTTATTTTATATTATAGTCGTTATTCAACGTGTAAACAATATGCCATTTGGATATCTGAACAAGTAAATGCTACTATATTCGATATTGAGGCATTTACTCCAGCTCTAATTGAAGACTATAGTTTAGTCATCATTGGATCTCCGGTATATAGAGGAGTTCACAAAGGTGAACGGTTTGTTAAAAAACAAAAAAAATTATTTAAAGACAAGGAGGTCATTTTCTTTGATTGTGGATTAACTCCATATACGTCAACTACATATAAATCCCATCATATGGTGGGTACATTAAAGGAGAAGGATCTATCTTTTATTCATAAGGCATATATTAACACGTATCGCTATTTCAATAAAAATTGCATCTATACAGGTAACCTATCCATAGATAAAATACATACAACTCCTTTAGTGAAAGAGATTAAACAATACCAAATAAAAGAAAAAAAGTATCAATAGATACTTTTTTTCTTTTATTTATTTTAAATTAAGCTTTGTTTACTGAACCGAATTCAGTCATCATAGCGATAACTTTTGATCTAATTGCAGATGATCCTGGTGCTAATAATTTACGAGGGTCATATCCTTTTCCTGTTTTATCTTTTCCTGCTTCTACATAAGTTCTTGTAGCTGCAGCAAATTCTAATTGTAATTCAGTGTTTACATTGATTTTAGAAACTCCTAATGAAATTGCTTTAGCAATTTGGTCTGCAGGAATTCCAGAACCACCATGTAATACTAATGGTTTACCATTTGTAATATCTTGGATTTGTGCTAATACTTCAAAGTTTAATCCAGTCCAGTTTGCTGGGTATTTTCCATGAATATTTCCGATTCCAGCTGCTAACATATCTACTCCTAAGTCAGCAATTATTTGACATTCTTTAGGGTCTGCTACTTCACCGTTACCGATAACACCATCTTCTTCTCCACCGATTGATCCAACTTCACATTCAACAGATAAGTTTTTTGCATGGCAAATTTCAATAATTTCTTTTGATTTTGCTAAGTTTTCTGCAAATGGGTAATGAGATCCATCAAACATAATTGAAGAGAATCCAGCTTCGATACAAGCTTTAGCTCCTTCGTATGATCCGTGGTCTAAGTGTAATGCAACTGGTACATCGATTCCTAAAGAATCTACCATTGCGCTAACCATAGCTACAACTGTTTTATAACCAGTCATGTATTTACCAGCTCCTTCAGAAACTCCTAAAATTACAGGTGATTTCATTTCTTGAGCTGCTAATAATACTTCTTTTGTCCATTCTAAGTTGTTAATATTGAATTGTCCTACTGCGTAGTGACCTTCATGTGCTTTTACAAGCATTTCTTTTGCTGATACTAATGGCATAATATAATTCCTCCTAATTGATTTACACCTTTATAATACTCTATATTTACTTAAAAATAAAGTGTATTTATGAATTTTTTCACAAACAAAGCGTATTTAAAGTTTATCTATTTATTTCAAGTCCCCTGGGGTCGTAACTTTAATATTACGATAGTCTCCTTCAACCATATATATCTTTTCTTCACTGAATTTTTCTACCAAAGAAGTATCGTCCGTTGCCACGAATCCTGCTTCTTTTCCTTTTTTGTAACAATCTTTAATTAATTGAGTTTGAAAACACTGTGGAGTTTGGGCACTGTAACATTCACATCTCACTAACGTTTCCACAACTACCTCATTTATGATTCTTTTCAGTGTATCGATTGATGGAACCATAACGACGCATGCACTATGTTGTTCCATTTGTTCTTTACACGATTCAATAATTCTTTTACTTAAAAAGCAACGTGCCCCATCATGAATCATTACATGCTCTGCTTGCACACACGCTAATGCATTGTACACACTCTCTTGACGAGTTTCTCCACCATATGCATAAGACACCTTAGTTTCATTAGACATCAGAAGTTTCACCTGCTCAATTTCTTCAATATTCGTTGTAATTATAATATGTTGGCAATGCTCATCTGCACTAAAAGCACTTACGCTACGCTCCAATATACTAATCCCTAATGTATCTTTATAAAATATTTTATTATACTCTAGATTCGTTCTACTTCCCTTACCTGCTGCTAGTATTATTACATCATATAACATTGTATTTCTCCTCATTTATAGTACCTAAATTATACCACATGTATAAAAAAAGAGCACCACAAGGCACTCTTCATTATATTATTCTTCAGAATCCGCTTGAGAAGCCTCTAAAACCTCTTCTGCGCCTGATTCTACAACTTCTGTAGTTTCATCAATCACTTCAGCAACTTCTACTACAAGAGCTTCCGTTGTTCCATGATCTACTAAATTATTAATTTGTTCATTCGTTAATGTTTCTATGTCAATTAATGTAACTGCAATTAGTTCTAATAAATCTCTATTTTTAGTTAAAATAATTTTACATTTCTCATAACATTCATCAACAATTTTTCTAACTTCTTTATCTATTTCACTAGCTACTTCACCTGAATAGTTTGATCCATTTGCATAATCTCTTCCTAAGAAAACATTACCTCCTGCATCAGCATATTGGATAGGACCTAAGCTTGACATCCCAAATACACGTACCATGTTTTTAGCAATCTTCGTAATTTGTTCAATATCATTAACTGCTCCAGCACTTACTTCTCCAAAGACTAGTTCTTCAGCAACACGACCACCTAATAAACCAGTAATTTTTGCTAAATATTCTTTTTCACGGTGGAAGTATTTTTCTTCTCTAGGCGTCATCAAGTTATATCCACCAGCGTCTCCACGAGGAATAATCGTTACTTTTTGTACCATGTCAGCATCTTCTAATTTAATTCCAATAACGGCATGTCCCGCTTCATGGTATGCAACTAGTTTTTTATCTTCTACATTGTATTTTTTCGATTTTTTTGCAGGACCCATCATTACACGATCAATCGCTTCATCCAAATCATCCATCGTAATTTCATTACGACTTTCACGAACTGCTAAAATAGCACCTTCATTTAATACGTTTTCTAAGTCGGCTCCTGAGAATCCTGGAGTACGACTTGCTAAACTTTCTAATGTTACACCTGTTGCTAATTTTTTATTTTTAGCATGTACAGCTAGGATTTCTCCTCTTCCTTTTTTATCAGGTAAGTTTACTGTAATTTGACGATCAAAACGACCACTACGTAATAAGGCAGGATCTAGTACATCTGGGCGATTAGTTGCAGCAATAAGCACAATACCTGTGTTTTCTGCCATTCCATCCATCTCTACTAATAATTGGTTTAGGGTTTGTTCACGTTCGTCGTTTCCGCCTCCCATACCAGCTCCACGCTGTCTTCCTACTGCATCAATCTCATCTATGAATACAATACAAGGCGCTGCTTGTTTTGCTTTCTTAAACATATCACGTACACGGCTAGCCCCAGTACCTACAAACATTTCAACAAAATCAGAACCTGAAATTGAGAAGAATGGCACATCCGCCTCACCCGCAACTGCTTTCGCTAATAAAGTTTTCCCAGTACCTGGAGGACCTACCATTAACATTCCTTTTGGAATTCTAGCACCCATATCTGAGAACTTAGTAGGATTTTTTAAATAATCAATAATTTCTTTAACTTCTTCTTTTTCTTCATCACATCCAGCAACATCATTGAATCTAACTTTGATATCACCTTCTACTTTAGCTTTAGATTTAGAGAATTCAAACGCTTTGTTTTGACCTCCAGCACCCATCTTAGTAAATAAGAAGTAAGCTAATACACCCATTAAAATAAGTGGTAACAGATTCGATAATAAAGTGATCCAGATTGATTCTACATCCGCTTCATAAATAGTCACATTATTTTTTTCTTCAGATACTACTTCTTCTAACCATTCAATATTAGCATCTGTTTTAGGCATAGTTGTAGTAAACGAAACCATTACCTTCTCATCATCTTTTTTCGTTTCATACTCACCACTAACATCAATAAGCATCTCACCAATTCCAATATTTACATCGTCAAATTTTAAATCAGGTGCTTTTTCAACGAATGAATTGTATGTAAACTCTTTTACTTCGCTTTCTCCACCATAACTCCATATAAACGCTAGCACCATTAATACCATTATATACGGCATAAATGCTAAAGGATTTCTTTTTTTCATAATAACCTCCTATTATTCGTAAAGCGATTTCTTAAGTACTCCAACATATGGCAAATTACGATAACTTTGATTGTAATCTAAACCATAACCAATGACAAACTCATTTTTTATACTAAATCCAATATATTCTGCATACACATCTGATTTTCTTCCTCCAGGCTTATCTAACAACGTTACTATTTTAACATCTTTAGCGCCTTTATTATAAAGCATATTTTTAACAGCAGCTAATGTAACTCCTGTATCGACAATATCCTCTACCAACAGTACACTCACACCCTTTAATGAATATGCTAAATCAAGATTAATTTTTATATCACCCAATGATTTTGCCCCATCATAACTAGACACTGCCATTACATCAAATTTTAAATTATCTATATCAATTTCTTTCATTAAATCACTTAAGAAAGGAATGCTTCCTTTTAGCAAAGCAACCAACAAAGGGTTTTCACCTTTTTTAGAATAATCCTCGGTAATTTGTTTACCTAATTCTTTACATTTTTTTAATATCATTTCTTCTGAAACTAATACTTCTTGTACATCTTTATGCATATAATAATCCTCCTAGACAATAGGGTTATTTTACCATAAAGATAAAATAATTGTTACTAAAATGTGTAATATCACATCCAATCCCATAAACAAATATTACATCACCATCTTTATTCACTACAACTGGCCATGTTTCTCTTATTTTTTTAGGTATTTTCTGATCAATAAAGAACCGCGAGACTCTCTTTGTCCCCATTCTCAATTTTATTTTATCATTACTTTTAGCATTCCTAATTACTATCGGAAAATCTTCTTCACTTACACTGATACGTTGAATAAGTTCACCCTTTGTTTGTAACCTAAAATATGAACTATCAAAATGTTGTAATGTATCAAAAGTATATGCATAGTCTTCTGATTCTCGAGTCTCTATATGCAACATATCATACTCATACACAATTCGTTGCACATCATTTATATTATGCACAAAATGATGTGAATTATAAATGAATTTTGAATGAATTTCATTTATTTCTTTTTGAGTACAATTAAACTTATCCCCATACAAAACAATCCACTTTCTTAAATACAGTAATTGGACCTGGACATCCAACTTCAAGTAGACATCTTTTATTATTGTATGTGTATACTTTGTAAGTAGTCCATGTACCTGTGTATTCACAATATCTTTTTCTTTATTCTTCTTATTTATTTCATCTATTATATATAATTTTTGTTGCTTATTTAATTGGTTTACAAAGGTATGTCTTATTTTGTTACGTGTATAATCTAACGTTTGATTTGATTCATCTTCATAATAAGTTACTCCCTCAGTAACACAATATTCAATCAAGTCTTCCTTCGTATACGCAAGCAAAACCCTTTGTACATTCATTTCATTGATAACGACAGATTGTTTAATCCCATAATAATCAGTTTCGCTATTTCGTCGTTGTTGCATTACATAGGTCTCAATAACATCATCCATATGGTGTGCAACCAATACTCCACTTGCATCAAACTCTATTATTAGTTTTTTATAAAAATCATATCTGATTTTTCTAGCCTGACTTTGGAAGTTTACATTCTTTTCATAATTGTCTACACACAACACAAAACAGGGTATACCCTTGGCGTGACAATACTCTTGAACGCCTAGCATATCCCTGTTTGCTGTATTTCTTTTTTGATAGTTTACATGAGCAACGATCACTTCCACATTTGCTTTTACACACATGTCTAGTAAACTCATAGAATCAGCACCACCGCTAACTCCGATTACCCATGTTTTATTAATTAATTCTTGCATGCGCTTATTATACAACGTTTATGAAATCTTTGCCATAATTATAGTCGCATCATCGCTACGTTTACTTTGCTTTAGAATATTCATAAAGTTAATTCCTTCATTTTTTATCGAATGTGATCGATCCGTATGATACCAACGTTTCACTTCTTCTTTTGAAACTCCATCACTTACCATAATGAATACATCATCTTTGAAACACGGAATTTCATACACATTCGCACTCACATGCTCTACAATTCCTATGGGAAGACTGGATGCTCCCATTTCATGTAATTGTTCATTACGATATAAGTATGTAGGTGCTGAGGCTGATTTAGATAAGTACGCCACACTATTCTTTTGATCAAAACTTAGTATATCTAACGTTGCATATAAATCACTATGAATAAACTGATTCATTAATTTTGCACATTCTACTTGTGGAATATCACTACGCAATAGTTTCTCCACAATTTGAACCATCAATTGACTAATTTGGTGTGCATTAGCCCCTTTACCCATTCCATCACTTAGCATACAGAAACTTTGATTATCCATTTTAAAGTACGAACTCTGATCTCCATTTACACTAGCATAAGCAATTTCATTTTTATAAATATCGACATTTATATAAGCAAAACTTTCTAACACAATAAATTTATTATGTCCCTTAAACAATCTTGTCTTAGGAGTTTTAATTTTCATTTTACATTCACATATCTTCTCAATCAAAGGCTGAATTACATATTCAATTTCTTCGTCATACACTTGATCTACATAAAGCGTAACTCTAATCTTATTTCCATCCTCTTCATATTCACATTCATTTAAGTTGAATTTATACCCTTTTATCGCTTCCATAATTCTTTGCTTACGATTTTCTTTTACATATATATACTGCTTACACACCTTCGCATTATAACTAAGTGCATCAGACATAAGCATCAACAATTCCCCTTCTACTTTAAACTTATATTCATAATACTTTCCTAAATCATGGAAAATATGACTGAAATTCATCAACTGTTTATAAAAGTTTTGTTGCAGCAACAACTGATGACTCTTTTCAAGATTCAACGTTTTCTGCGACACACTACTTTCCTCGTTACCCATAAACAAGGCAAACAACATTACTATAAAACTAAACACTAAGAATTCATATCTTATTTCAACAACCAACAACGCTAGTGAGCCAAGTGCATATAAGAAATAATCACTCTTTTGCTGATTCATAAACAGTGCATATAGTAATAACACCGGAGAAACAGCCTGAAAATAAAAGTAAAATATCAATACAAAATAAATATGGATTGAACTTTGAAATACAAATACAGATAATAACACAACAGATAATAAATACTCAAAATCAGGATAATATGCTACCCCTAAGAAATAGAGTAAACAACATATAATTATGTTATTATTTACGGTTTGTTGTGAATCTATCATACTTATACTTAACAATGCATACCCTATACTAAGCATAAACGATAAAGCTAAATCATCCCCTCGTATCATAGACATGATTATTATTAGCACTGTATTACAAGCGCACAAATATATCATCGAAAAATCAAAATGCTTAATCCCCTTCACGCAGGCATAAACAAATCCTGCTTGTATCGCATACATAATCCATTCGTCCGATCCACTTAGATAGTTACTCATAAGTATTGAAAGCGTAAACGCCCCATAAGTTTTAAATTCCTTATTGATTAGTGTAAAAGCTAACATCGAAAAAACAACTACATATATATGCGAACTGATTCCAATCAATATTCCATAAAATACATAAAGTACAGGCATAAAATTAATTTTTTCTTTTTCTAATTGAAATGTTTTTTGCATATATTCACTCCTTCGTATACAATAGTACACTTTTGTTATGAATATATTATGTCGAAGAATGTAGCTACTTTACAGTTTCACAAAACCTTTGTGAAATATCTTTGAATAATCCACTATTTTTAGGTATGTGTGCCTTTACATCTATAATTCTAGCTGTATTTATAAATCTAGCATCATTTAAAAACAAGGTAGAATCTTTCGCCATCCCTTCAATTTTCCCAATATAAAACAGGTGATTTTTTTCTAATTCACTTTTTTTATTTCGATGACTTGTCATCGGTATGACTAACGCTTTATGATTTTTTATGGTAAGTATGAATCCAAAGTGTTGAAATCCAGCTTCATTTAAATACGCTTTCCCAAAATCGATAAAGCATATATCTCCTACTCGAATTCGAACTCCTAAACTCTTGCATCCTGTATGTTGACTTCGTTGTGTATAATTTTGTTCTGATATTAAACGAGTAATTGCATCATAATTGGACAACCCCTCATAGTAATCACTACATTCTGATATATACTGATTCCATACCGTATGCCAATATTGCTCCTCTTTTACCAATGTAACATGATCACTACTTCTTAATAATTTTTTTAACGTTTCTAAATAATCCATAATTATTACCTCCATACTATTTTATATGTGATTAAATCAATATTTCCTATAAAATAAATAAGTCCTATGAATATTAGTTTACAAACACTTTGTCATAATTCATATTTCAATACCCTAACATACAAAAAAAGCAGTAGTTATTTATATAACCACTGCTTTTTTATCTACTTATGTAGTTTCGTATTATTTAAAAATCTTTCTAAATAGTATACGCACTCTTTTTAGAAACCCCAATATCGGGCGATATCGTTTAGATATCATATGTGTTTTTTCAATAAATAACTCAATCAAAAAGAAAAGAATACACATCAAAACGATACCTAATGCATTATTAAGAATATATACATAGGCGCTTAACCCAAAGCAAATCGTTATTGCATATATAATAAATACTGAATTTCTATGTCCGAATCGTTCCATCAACATGTGGTGAAAATGCATTTTATCTGCATCAGAAAAACTTTTTCCCGATAGCTTCCGTCTTGCAATCGCACTCAGTGTATCTATAATAGGAACACTTAACAGTAATATGGGAAATCCCAGTGTAATAAAAGTAGAACTTTTAAATCCCATTAGTGAAATTGAAGCAATGAAAAACCCTATAAATAGAGATCCACAATCTCCCATCATCACACTAGCCGGATGTATATTGAACACTAAAAAACCTAAGATTGAACCCGCTAATATTAAACTTAGCATTGCAATATCACTTCTTTGATCAATAAACGATATAAATGCTATCGTAACTAAAATGATAGTACAAACTCCACCTGCAAGTCCGTCTAATCCATCTATTAAATTTATCGCGTTGGTTATTCCTATAACCCAAAGTATTGTCACAATAAAAGAGATGACTCCCATATCAATAACAATGCCTAATGGTAAACGAATAATATCTAATTCTATTCCTCCGACAAAAATCAACACAAGTGTCGCTGCTAATTGAAAGAGTATCTTTATAATCGGCTTTAAATCACACATGTCATCAATTAATCCTCCGACAAACAAAATTCCAGAACCGAAAAGCAAACCTTTAATTGTCCCATCAATAGAGTCCGAAAAATAGGTCATACTTAAAATAAATGCTAAATAAATAGCAACTCCACCAACTCTGGTAATTACTTTTGTATGTACACTACGCTCATTAATATGTGCATAGGCACCCAAATGCTTTGCAATCACTTTCACAATCGGTGTTAAAGAAACAGAAATGATAAAAGGAACAACGAGATATGCAAATTCCTGCATAAAAACCCTCCTCTATTTTCTAAAGTCTAAATTTTCTAATAAAATTCCTGTCCCTTCAGCAACACATGTTAATGCATTTTCAGCTGGGAATACTGGAACGTGTAATTCTTCTGACAACAATTCATCAAAACCTTCTAATAAAGCTCCACCACCTGTAATCACAACTCCACGAGTAATAATATCACTTGATAGCTCAGGAGGTGTTTGTTCTAACACTGTTTTACAAGCTGCTACAATTTGTTGTAACGAGTCATGGAACGCTCCTTCTACTTCAGCACTACTAATTGAAACTACATGAGGTAATCCAGTAACTAAATCACGTCCACTAACGTTCATGAATTTTTCTTCTCTATCAAGACGTGCAGTCCCGATTTGTTTTTTAATTTCTTCCCCAGTTCTTTCACCAACTAGTAATTTTTTATGATCTTTTAAGTAACGGATAATATCTCTATCTAATGTATCTCCAGCAATTTTTAATGATGTACTAGTTACAATTTCTCCCAATGATAATACTGCGATATCCGTAGTTCCCCCACCAATATCTAATACCATACATCCACTTGGTTTACTAATATCTAATCCTGCTCCTACAGCAGCAACTTTTGGTTCTTCTTCAATAAATACTTTTTTCGCTCCTGCACGGTAAGCACAATCACGAATTGCATTTCTTTCTACACTTGTAATATTTGAAGGACAACAGATTAAAATTGTAGGTCTTTTAAACATTCCTTTAATATTCAATTTTTTTAAGAAGTAGTTAAGCATGATTTCTGTCACTTCAAAATCAGCAATAACTCCATCTTTTAACGGACGTATTGCCAATACTCTACCTGGTGTTCTTCCTAACATATTTTTAGCTTCATTACCTGCAGCTAAGCACTTTCTTGTTTCTGCATCTATTGCCACTACTGAAGGTTCATCAACTACGATTCCTTCTCCCTTAACATAAATTAATAAATTCGCTGTACCTAAATCGATACCTATTTCTTTTGATAATAACATAAAATCCTCACTTTCTAACTTGCTTTACTATTATAACACAATCATTTTAAATATAAAGAATACTTTACACTTAAAAAGTAGTGCCATACGGCACTACTCAAGCTCACTTATTTTTTTGTCGATCACTGTTTTAGGGTCTACTAATTTGTCTTTATACTTAACTACCACATGCAAGTGATTGCCTAATTCAGCATTATACGTGTTTGTTGATGTATTACCAAGTACGCTACCTTGCTCCACTTTATCGCCTTCTTTTAGATTGATTGCATCTAAACTTTGATAAGTAATTGTTAAATCTCCATTGGTAACGCTAATGGTATGTCCAAATATTTCATCATTTTTCACTTGGCTTACTTCTCCAGAGCTCATTGATTTCACTTCAAACACTTCACCATTAAATGCATAATCAATTCCTTGATTTGGACGATATACATCTTCAAATTTTGTAAAATCTGCAATTTCGTGTGCACTTCCATCATAGTATTCTAATACTATATTTGCTTCTACATCAAAAGGAAGAATGATTATTTCTGGTTCATCAGGTAATGTAATAACTACTTCTTTCTCTTCTTTAATAACAGGAAGTACCTCGTCCTTTTCCATAGGCTGATACAACAACATAATCCCTAAAAATCCTACTCCTACTAACATAAATGCAAACGAAAACCATATCTTTCTATAATTATTTGGTTTCTTATAAGTATACATATTTTCACCTCATTAAGAGTATGTACTTTATGCATTTTTTTATTCATTTAAATTTTCAATTTCCACACCTTGGTAATAATGCTTAATAATTTCATCATACGTATAGCCTTCTAATGCCATTCCTTGTGCCCCGTATTGGGACATTCCTACTCCATGTCCATACCCAACTGTTTCAATAATAACGCTATCTGCTACCTCAATAGTGAAACAAGAAGACCGTAATCCTAGTAACTCTCTTACTTCTCTACCACTAAACGTTTTACTTCCTATGTCTATTGTATTGATATATCCATTGTCATATTTAACTATATTGTTTATGTCTAAGCCACTCACATCCAATGCATCCATCACTTCATTCTTAGTGAGTGTTGTCGTTTGTGTCGTATGCTCAAAATTCAAATCCCACGTTGACTCTACACTACTTAAATACGGATATTCATTACTGAAATAGTCTTGCGAGTCATTACTAAATCCATTATTGGATGAATAAAATAGGGCAGATATCACATTCCCTTGGTATGTAATAACTTCTCCTTTAGTTTTAGTGATTGCAGTTTCAACAACAACTTTCATTTCCTCATAATTTTCATCGAATATTTCTTTCAGCTCCCCTTCATTTTTATATACTTGAGAGTTGATTGTATTATCTACCTCATATCCTCTTTGAGATACAAACGTTCTTGCAGCAACAGCTTGAGCCTTCACTGCTTCAAGTTCAAATGAATAAGGCATTTCACTAGCAACTACTCCTATCAAGTATGTTTCTAGTTCTATTTGTGTTATCTCTCCCTGCGTTTGCAGTGACACATATATTTTATCGTCTTGTGCATTGCTTACTTTTTTATCGGGCTTTTCTTCTTTTTCCACAGAATCTTTAGGCATCATAAAAACAACCAGCAAAGACAAACAAACAACAACTATTATTTTCATACATATTTCTCTCATAAAAAAACACCTCACAACAGTATATGAGATGTTTATATTTTAATGATAGATAGTTATCATCAATAAGAATTGAGCAACTAAGTACCCCAATCCCATAGACAGCAACAGTAGTAATAAACGAACTTTATTCACATCTTTCACATAACAAATGGTATCGAATTTAATAGCGCTCAGTGCGTAGAAACAAAATCCAAAACAACCTATATACGTAATTGTATCAATCCACTCCATGCTTACTTCATCTCCTTACGAATCATATCAACACTTCCTAAAATAAACAACATAAACGTCCCTGTTTGTATCCAAAGGATAGGGAAATCAATGACACATGAAGTAAGAACACTTACTAAGATTCCTACCAATAGTGAACAATAGGCTAACTCTATTTTTCTATATATAAATACACACAACATTTTTAACTGAGTTCCCAAATAATAACATAGCATTATTGTTCCAATAAATCCAAATGATACGAAGCATTCTAGAAACATCGTATGTGAATGTTGTGAAGCAATTCCTAACTTATATTCTTCAAAGCTAGCCAGTCCATAAGTACTAATATACTCTTGAGTATACGATGCATATTCATTATAATACGCTAATGGCCCACGTCCAAATAAGAATGAATCTTCAATCATCAGTTTCGCCGTATTCCATATTTGAGTTCTTCTCGCTACATCTAATCCTTGACTTGCTAGTCGTGGAATCAATCCAGGTTTTAATGATAATGTGCCCAATGCTGCAACGATCACTCCCACTAGAGAAGCAAAAGTTTTGTACCAACAATTGACAATCAACATGACTAACACACTAATCGCTAAGCACAACCATGCAGTTCTACTTCCTGTTAAAAATAATGCGAATAAATTTAATACTCCTGCAATCGTGTAAAATGCTTTTATCTTAATTTTCTCTGATACAAAGAATTTATATACGCAAATATTTTCAACAAACAAAATCATCATTGCATAATAGTTCGCGTTCATAAAGAAAGTGTGAACACGTAAATTCGGTTTATTTTGTATGTCAAAGAAACCCATCCCTTCTACCAAACTCATATAATGTAGATGTTCAAAGACTGCATATAGTACACCTACTAGACTTAACACAACCGCAAAATTCAATAATTTTTCAAATAATGCTCGATGAATAAAACAACGATAATGTAAGACACATACGAATACGACACCAAGCCCAATGCTTAACAATAGTCCTATCCAGTTTGAATAAAAAATTGAAGTAGACATTAAATACACGGCAAACAAAAGAATGACAATTGAACCTTTCACTGATTTAATAACCTCAATTATGCTTTCTTTGAAACATAAATATAAGAAGCCTCCTAAAAAACAAACGACTGTAATTTGATAAGGTAAGAATAGTGAACCAAATAGAATAGTAATAATTTGTTCATCTCTTGTGTATGTATTTTTGAATTCATAACAAATGCTTTTCAGATATCCCATAGTAAATCTCCCTTACTTTTCAATAAGTATATCACGTTTTCTTTTTTGTATCATTATATATATACAGATTAGCGTTGTGGCAATCATAAAAAATATTGCCGAGGAAATAAATGGTAATGTATTTCCAATATCATATATAAAACCTGCATATAATGCACCTATAATCATTCCTAGTGATTTTATCGCATTATAGAATCCTATTACCATATTTGCATCTTCTTTTTTTGCATCACTGACACATATATTTTGAATAATCGGTATATAAATAGAATTAAATGCGAAAAAGATGAATACCACTAACATAAACATAATCATCGATATGATAAACGTTAATGATAGCAAAGTAAACGAACAAATCGCAAATACTACAACTACACTTTTTCTAAAATTAGTTCTCTTCAATATCCACATACATAACGTCGTATTAGCAATCAACGATATAAATCCAACCGCCGCTTTTATTAACCCATTATGACCTGAATTTAGATGAAACACATCAATCACGTAATAATTAAAACTTTGATCAAAGCAGGTAGTGGCAACACTCGATATAAACACACACATAAATAAGACAAAGAAAGCCTTGTTCATAAATACCTTAGAATCGATAAAGGCATTTAAAGGATTTATATCCTTCACCCAATTTGATGTTATCCCTACTTCTTTATCGTCTTCCAAAAGAAGTACAAATAAGATACCGCATGTTGCTAATGTAACTACTTGTAACGCAAATGTTAATTGGATAGAATAAAGCCCAACAACTCCTCCGACCAAGTAACCAAATGCTGCAAATACTGTTGAAAAAGTAGCGGTAAGAGCCAAATACATTCCCTTACGTTCAATCTCCGCTTTATTATTTATGTAAGTTAACAAACTCACCATGATTCCTCCAACGAAGAATCCTGAGAATAAACGTGCAATCATGATGGTTGGAATAGTTGTCAATACCGCAAACATGGCTTGACCAATCGCATATCCCACACAACAAATTCCCAAGACTTTTGCACTTCCGATACGTTTTACTTGTTTCGCCCACATCGGAGAAAACAAGAAATTGCTGAAAGCCATACCCGCAAAAAACAAACCGAAACTATAGTTTGCTAAACCTAAATTTTTAATCAATACTGGTGTCACTGGGTGTGCGAAATTTGCCCCCATACTTTGTAATGCCACAATCGCAAAAAAGAAAATAAACGTATTTTTATTTGTCTTATGCATTTCTAATTTCCATTAATATATCTCTTAATTTCGCAGCTCTTTCAAAGTCTAATGCTTTCGCTGCTTCTTTCATTTCTTTTTCCATCTCATGTACTAATTTTTCCTTTTCTTTTTTCGAAGTTTTCCCTTTTTTAGTTAAGAACTTCTTACTCATTTCTTTTGTTTCTAAACTATGCATTACCTCTTGTATCTCTTTTTTAATAGTTGTAGGTGTAATTCCATGCAATTCATTGTATTCCATTTGGATTGTTCTTCTTCTTGATGTTTCATCTATTGCTTTGTTCATTGATTTAGTCATTTGATCTGCATACATGATAACTCTTCCTTCGCTATTTCTAGCTGCACGTCCGATAATTTGAATTAATGAGCGCTGACTTCTTAAGAAACCTTCTTTGTCTGCATCTAAAATACAGATTAAAGAAACTTCTGGAATATCTAATCCTTCTCTCAATAAGTTAATTCCAATTAATATATCATATTTACCACGTCTTAAATCTTGAATGATTTCCGTACGTTCAATTGTTTTCACTTCATGGTGTAACCATGCTACTTTAAAATCCATTTGTTTTAAGTATCCACTTAAGTCTTCTGCCATATTTACTGTTAGTGTCGTAATTAATGTTCGCTCATTCTTCGCAATTTGGCTTCTAATTTCATCTACCATATCGTCAATTTGCCCTTTGGTTTGTCTTACATCTATAAGTGGGTCCAACAATCCCGTAGGTCTAATAATTTGTTCGACCACTTCGTGATTTACTTTTTCTAATTCATAATCACCTGGTGTTGCAGATACATAGATGGCTTGACTTACCTTGTTTTCAAATTCTTCAAATTTCAAAGGTCTATTATCTAGCGCACTCGGTAATCTAAACCCAAAGTTTACTAATGTTTCTTTTCTCGCTCTATCTCCGTTATACATTCCTCTAGATTGAGGTAGACTCACATGACTTTCATCAACGACTAATAAGAAGTCCTCAGGAAAATAATCAAGTAATGTATAGGGTGTATCACCCGGATTTCTTCCATCAATATGTCTCGCATAATTCTCAATTCCAGGACACACTCCAAACTCACGCAATGCTTCAACATCGTATAACGTTCTTTGTTCTAATCGTTGTATTTCTAATAGTTTATCCTCCGCTTTTAATTGTTCTAAGCGGACTTTCAATTCTGCTTCAATTGTCATACACGCTTTTTTTATTTGTTCTTTTGGTGTTGCATAACCACTTGCTGGATATAAAACATATACTTGATATGCATTCAACACTTTTCCAGTTAATGGATCTACTTCACAAATACGCTCAAGCATATTATCAAACATTTCTATTCTTAAGATGTATTGATCGGTATGTCCTAATCCTATTTCTATGTTATCTCCACGCACTCTAAAACAACCTCTTGTTAGGTCAATATCATTTCGTTTATATTGTCTTGAAACTAATTTCAATAATAAATCTTTACGATCTATTACTTCGTTTACTCTTAAATTCAAAAACATGCCACGATATA
Organism: uncultured Erysipelotrichaceae bacterium; assembly: GCA_947036815.1. Taxonomy (GTDB): domain Bacteria; phylum Bacillota_I; class Bacilli_A; order Erysipelotrichales; family Erysipelotrichaceae; genus CAMQRS01. The sequence continues at coordinate 5,115 of CAMQRS010000006.1, read as the reverse complement.
ATTCAGGATTACTTGCTCCATAGATACAAGCTACACTTGCTACAATAATCGTATCTCTACGCTCTAGGACACTATTTTCTGCTGCCATTCTAAGCATGTCTAACTCTTGATTTGTTGTCGATGTTTTATCTATGTATGTATCACTACTAGGTAAATATGCTTCTGGTTGGTAGTAGTCGAAGTTAGATACAAAGTATTCTACTCTATTATGTGGGAAAAACTCTTTTAATTCTGCGTACAATTGTCCTGCTAAGGTTTTATTATGCACGAACACTAGCGTAGGTTTATTTACTTTTTCGATTACATTGGCTACAGTAAAAGTTTTACCAGTCCCTGTTGCACCTAATAATACTTGATGCTTTTTATTTGCCAATAAACCTTGCGTTAATTGTTTAATTGCTTTTATTTGATCTCCTTGTGGAGTATATGGTGACACTAATTTAAACATAACATTCTCCTTTATTTAATACCGATAGTATATCCTATTTTTACACTTATATATATTATTATACTCTTTCATATAAAAACCAAAGTATGTGTACTTTGGTTAATTGTTCGCAATTTCAATCGCTTTTTTTCTTTGTGTATCCAGTTTAGATTCTTCTAAAAACCATTTTTCTTGTGATTTCGCAATCAAATTGGTCATAAATTCAGTATCAATCACTCCATCAGCAGTTAATCCTAAATCTTCTTTACATGTATTTACTGCTGCTAAGGTAGCAGTTGAATAATATCCATCTTGTCTATCCACTTCGTATCCTAAGAAGTCTAAAAATACTTGTGCATCTTTAACTCTAACACCTACACTGTCTACTTGGTAGCTCGTTTCATCTTTACTTGATGAATATGTTAATGCATTTGGTAGTGTTACCACATAATCAGGTGTAATTCCTACAGAATCAATTTTTTCTCCACTTGGAGTCAACCATTCCGCAATTGTATATTTTAAGTAGCTTCCATCTTCGAATATTTTAGATTGTTGCACTGTACCTTTTCCATAAGTTTGTACACCTACTACTTTTGCTCCTATGTTTTCTTGTAAGCAAGCTGTTAATGCTTCTGCAGCACTCGCTGTATTTTCATTCACTAATATTGTTACATCATTAGAATCAAACATTCTATCTAAATTCGTTTTGTAATCTACAATTTCTCCATCCATCATTTCTTCTTTAAGCACAACGCTTCCTTTATCCACAAATATACTTGCGATATCTATACAAGTATTTAAATATCCTCCAGAGTTATCTCTCATATCAATAATAATAGAGTCGATATCTTCATCAATGAATTGTTGAACATATGTTTGCACTTCTTCAAAGCTATTCTCTGAGAAACTATCTATTTCTAGATATCCGATTCCGTCTTCTATATATCCATATACCGTCGTATTCACACTTCTTCTTACTAAATCAAAAGATATAAGTTCATTATCTCTAAGTACTTCTACAGCAACACTTGATCCTTCTTCTCCTAACGCAAGTTTCGCAACTTCATCGCTATTCATCCCTAAAATATCAGTACCATCAAATGATTGTATACGATCTCCTGGTTGTAATCCACCATCTTGCGCTGGTGAATCAGCATACACTCGTTTTATGATGAATTCTTCATTAATGTTTGTATATAAGATTCCGATTCCTACAAAGTTTCCTTCTAATGAACTTAGATATCCCTTCGCATCTTCTGCTGCTAAATAATTCGTGTGTAAATCATACTCTGTTGAAGTTATTCCCTCAATTGCTAAATCTACCAAGAAACTAGACAAGTCTTCAATGTCTTTTCCAAAGTACCAATCATTTAATAAAATATTGTACACTTCTTCAAACTTGGTATTCGAACTTGCACCAACATTTTCAACGTATTCAGTATTCGGTTTTACATCACCGATTCCAAACCCTAGTCCAAAACATACAAGACAAGCAAGTATTGCTAAAAAGGTTTTTTTTGTTTTATTTTTTTCAGCAGCCACTTCGTCTGGCCACTTATATCTAGTTACTTTAATAAATTTTTTATTGTTTTCCATAGTTATTTCTCCTATTAAACTTTATTCATTTTATCATAATTTTATGATTATTCATAGGATACTAAATAAATATGAAATAAAACCACAAATAATATTTATATATTAAAAATGCTAATCTACTTATAAAAAGAAGATTAGCACATATAAACACTGAATATATTTACATCGGAACACACCAATAATTGATGAAACAATAGCAGTTTCTATAAACTACTACTATCTCTATGTTTGTTCTGCATAAAGTTCATTCTTAATACGTCGTTTATAAATTCACTTTATTTTCTAATAAATAACCTGCCACTGTTGCAATAATTACAGCTACGATAATTATAAAACCAAACGTAATTGATGAACATAATATCAAACTTACCTTTAGGTTGATTAGTAGATAATATACAATCACTTCAATCATCCTAATATATAATTCTGGAATTACAAACAAAGTTGCTAGCCCCATTAACGAAACAAACCAACCTTTATCTAGAGTCAAATCAGCTATGATACACAGTGTTAAACAAAGTATTAATATAAAAACATGTAATGAAAAAGTTATAATAAAAATAATAAATAATCCTTCAAATATACTTATTTGAACACCTTGATCTTCTATCGCGTGCAGTATTGCATCAATACTAGAATACTCTGGAAAGTTCAGTGAATAGATACCCTGTAATATTAAAACAAGAACAAAAATGAAAATAAAAGTTAAAATAATATATAACAATCCAGAATACACAACTTTATAACCTGAATTCGGTGTCATATAAATCATATATACTTTTTCATTAATTATTTCTCCAAAAAAATTAATGAAGTAAAATATACAAAACGAAAACATTATTAGACTAGGAATTCCTATTATCGCTATTAAGTCCGTAAACACACCTGATAAACCTAAATTATTTCCATTTATTCCGTCATAAAAGCTGCCACTATAAATCAATAATACTGCAACAACAGCGTATAACGACGCATATTTATTTTTTATAAATTGGTATTTAACTAGTTTTAACATTGTTTGAATTCCTCCACATAGATATCTGCAATAGACATTCCTCTATCATTTCTTAAATCGTCAGCATCTGCATCTACTATAATTTTGGCATCTTTAATCAGAATTACATGATCGAATACATTTTCTATTTCGCTAACCATATGACTTGTGATAATAAATGTTTTATTCTCATTATGAATATTAACAATTGACTCAATCACGGTGTTTTTCGCTATATAATCTATTCCGTTTAGAGGCTCATCAAATATATAAATTTCTGCGTCTCTCGATAAAATTAATGCAAGTTTCGCTTTAGCTACCATTCCCGAAGATAATTTCGATACTTTTGCAGTAGGATCAATGGAAAATTGATTCATCAAACCACAACATTTTTCTTTACTAAATCCGGGGTACATATCTTCAAAAAAATCAATACACTGATTTAATGTGAATTTACCAGGCAAAAAGTTTTCTGTCGCTAAGTAAGCAACTTTTGCTTTTGTTTGGTAGGATACACCCATCCCTCCTATATTCAATTCCCCACTATTCGGTCTATGAAGTCCAGCAATTAACTTCATTAATGTAGTTTTTCCACTTCCATTCGGACCTAACAGTCCATAAATTTTACCTTTTTCAAAAGTTATCGATATATCATCTAACACCATTTTTTTATTATATTTTTTTGTAATGTTTTTCATACTTATTGCATTATTCATTATTAGTTCCTCCTTTTCATTATGTTGTACCATTGTGATAATTTCACTTTTTCCATACCCTATATCTTCCAACCCTTTAATGAATTATTCAATTAATTTTAAGGGAAACCTCTGTTGAAAAATCTCTTGTCGAAGGAATTTTATATTCTGTTTTAATTTATTTACTACCTGTATACAAATTGGATCATTAATATCAAACCTCACATTTAACTTCGGTTTTTACTTATTTATCTAGTTCCATAGTTAAGTAGTTAATCTAATTCCTTAGAAATACAATCACGCTTGATTCATTACTGCCTGTAACTACTATCACTATGTTTGTTCTGCATAAATCTCATTCTTAATAAAATGTTTATAAATTCACTTTATTTTCTAATAAATAACCTGCCACTGTTGCAATAATTCCCCCGAAGATAACTACAGTACCAAACGACATTAATTCATATACTATCCTACTCAAAATCAGATCGCCTAATAGATAATTTACAAAAAATTCAATTAACTCTATAATCAGAAAAGGCATTAAAAATGCTGTTATTCCCATTATTGATGAAATAATAAAACCTTTAGATATACACTTATACAAAAGTACCGACATATATACTAATAAACAAATGAATACCATAATTGAATGCTGTGTAACAATGTAAACAAAACTAACTAGCACGGTTTCAATCATCTCTATTTGAAGTCCACTATCCCCTACCATTCTCATAATATCTGTATTAAAATACTCTGGAAAGTTCAGTGCATAAATACCATGTAATATTAAAGCAATAAAAGAGATAAAAATAAAAGTTAGAATAATATATAACGCTGTAGAAAATACAACTTTATAACCTGAATTCGGTGTCGAATAAAGCATATATCCTTTCTTATTATCCATTTCTTCAAAAAGCTTAGAAAAATAATATATATAAAAGAACATCATCACCACTATAGGAGCCGCTGTTAAAGTGCTTATAAAATCTTCCATATTTATATAGTCTAGTCCCACTCCATTTATTCCGTTAAAATAAAACATAATATAAAGCAATAATACTGCAACAACAGCGCATAACGACGCATATTTATTTTTTATAAATTGGTATTTAACTAGTTTTAACATTATTTGAATTCCTCCACATAGATATCTGCAATAGACAATCCTCTATCATTTCGTAAATCATCAGCATCTGCATCTACTATAATTTTTGCATCTTTAATCAAAATCACATGATCAAATACACTTTCTATTTCATTGACCATATGACTTGTGATAATAAACGTTTTGTTCTCATTATGAATATTGAGTATTGAATCAATCGCATTGTTTTTCGCTATATAGTCTATTCCGTTTAGAGGCTCATCAAATATATAAATTTCTGCGTCTCTCGATAAAA
>CAMQRS010000005.1 GCA_947036815.1 uncultured Erysipelotrichaceae bacterium | reverse complement strand
GAACCCCAGCCTTCCAAGCTGATTACGTCAGTTCGATTCTGATCACCCGCTCCATTATAAAATTAATTCAAATTTCAAGTTTGAACATAACATAGAAATCAATCGAAAGATTGATTTTTTTTATACTCTTATCCACATAAAAAGTGCCATCAATTTTTCACCAGCACCTACAATTCTTGAACTCATAAAATGTGTTCCTTTAAATATTTATTATTCTTTACTTTTTCTTATTATCATTAGCGTGCTAAACGTGATGCTAAATACACCTACTGCCGCTGCGATAATAGCCATCTATCTTATAACTGCCCCATAAGCCTCCATTGTCTTTATTTAAACTTAATTTTCTTCACGTCTATCAATAAGTTCATGTCCATAGTCTATCGCATCGAATGAATATGTTGTATATACGTCATTGTCATACATCACATAGTGACTATTTAAAACAATAGTCTCCCAAGTCAGTCCATTTTCTGAATACGTAAAGTTTATTTGTGTGAAGGGAGCTCCAAAGCTTCCACTAATATCTGTTTTATTTCGCACATTAAGTTCTTGAAGTAATGCAATAACACTTGTCACCTCTTCATCTGTTAATAAGTATTCTTCACCATCTTCCGCCTCTGAAATATACATTGTTTTTATATCAGCTGCATTATACTTTTCAAATGGGTACTCAGGTCCATTATACGTAATTCCAAAATATAGAATTATGATCCCCATACAAATATCAAAAACAATAATTTGCTTACTAAAGACTTGCTTCTGCTCAACTGATTTCAAGTTCTCTATCTGCTTACTTTTCTTACATATTCTTATTATGTGAATCGTTATAATACACACACATACTATAGCTACTACAATCGCCACCCATTTCAACTCTGGTGTACTTGAATATATCATAAGCATCTGACCTAATACCATTACTGTTAAGATGATATGTATTATTATCCATAGTCTTGTTTTTTTATTCATTTGAAAATACCCCTCTAGGCTATCCTACCTGTTTTTATCTACTTAATTGTCTCTATTCAGTTGAATTCAAATTCTCCATCCACATAAGCGAACCTCACCAAATATCACTTACTCCTTAATGAAAAGCATTATTTTCCTAACAATTATTTTGAATACCTACTTTTATTTAGTTCAATCATTCAAGTTCTTATCTATTAATTTGATTTTAACATATACAATGCTTTTGTCAAATACCATTACTATATACCTACATATTTTTCCACACACTATATAAAAGTATCAAATTATAAGTTAATTAAATACCACATAAAAACACCACATCCTTTATATTGAATGTGGTGCAGTATACAAATTTCAATTATTTTCTGTGTCTACTTGACTAGGACTGTATCATATACATATCGCTTTTTTATTATATGCATTCAATTATATATCAAACTTATTTCCATACAATCAACTTTACTTCCTATTTATTTCATTAATCTGCAGACTCTTTTATTTCAATGTATAACTATCATTCAACAACAATGAACTATACATAAACAATACATCTTGATTGCTGAATGTAATGTACTCACTAAGATTCTCACTACTCATGTATCGGATATCAATCAACGTTATTTTTGAATACGAATGAACAAGTAAAGGAGCTAAACTACTCGCAAAGGAATCTCTAAATATGACTAATTCTTTCGTATTTGTTGCCAATTCATTGGTGATAGATATTAACGGGGTAGCTCCTCCTACATACAGTTCATAAGGATCTCTTTCTACAACTGCACTTATATCGTAAACAGCGCCCAATGTTGGATCAAGTGAATCTTGAACAATACTATCTTCCAGTATCTGATTCGTTAGAAACGTAAGTGTATCATTCCCAAGCGACAATCCTGATTGCCCTTGATATACACCCTCAAAGTCTTTTAGTGCTATCTGTTCACTATAGGATACTATTCCTTCAAATGTATGCATCTCTTTCAACAAAGTATTTGCCACATCTATTAAGTTTTCTTGTTTCCAATGCGTATCACTAGCATAGAAATCAGTTAATGACAGTAAATCATTTATCTCAATATAGTTTGCATACTCCATCTCTTGTTGTACTAAGTTACTTAAGTGTTCATAATCTATTGATAAACTTCCCTCACTTAAGTGATATCCCTTATCATAAATAATAGAACTGTATATATTCACATCACTATCTTTTAAATAAGAATCATAAATATAATTAAATTTATTCGTTGCATGTTCAATCGAATCTTCATTAAGTGGGTAATTAATTTTATTAATATGCCCGTCTTGATACAATAAATCATTCACATCATTTAGTTGTAACAGGTATAAGCTTGTCATTGATTTAAGCTTTCTAAAGGCATCTCGTTCAATGAATTGATCCATTGCATATTCTTCAAACTGTTCCATAAATTGAGCTGACATCACATTAGACACACTCCATTCAGGCATACTTGCTAATGTTCTTCTCTCACTATTGGATATATCCTTAGTTGGAACCATCCAGCACAACACGGCAATGATGAACCAAATAGTAAGTAGTATGCTCAACGCATACTTTTTATGTTTATCTTTCATTTTATTACCTCTTAAAACCTAAAGTATAAAAATGGATTATAAGATCCATCTACTAAAAAGGCAGTTACCACAAATAGGAGTAAGATGAGTCCAACTACTTCAAACGGAGCACTCCATCTGTATTGTCTCAACTTCTTCATAAAATTAGTAGGAATTGGCGTAGCACTAAAAATCGCAAACCCAATGATGATAAAGTAGCTATTCAGATAATACATAGATTGATCATTCACTAAGGGTAGACTAGTAAACGCAAACAAACCAAAGATTCGCTCTATCGCTATTGATACGCTAGGAGCATCAAATATCATAAAACTGATACCCACAAAGAACAATGTATATACATGTGCGAAACCCTTCATCTTTTTCAAGTATGTCAGTAGAAATAATTTTTCTATCAGCAATAGAATCGCAAACAATAGTCCCCATACAATAAATGTATAGTTTGAGCCATGCCATAATCCTGTTAGCATCCATACAATAAATATATTAATAATCGTTCTGCGTAGTCCTTTGCGATTTCCACCTAACGGGATATACACATAGTCCCTAAACCAATTCCCAAGTGAAATATGCCATCTTCTCCAAAACTCTGTAATACTTTTTGAGATAAATGGATAGTTGAAGTTTTCTAAAAATGTAAACCCAAATATTTTTCCTAATCCGATTGCCATATCACTATACGCAGAAAAATCAAAATAGATATGCAACGAGAAACTAATCGCATACATCCAGTAAAATAGTACGCTTGGATCACTCGTTAAAAATATCTGGCATAATTCGCCCAATAAGTTTGCGATCAATACTTTTTTAGATAGTCCTACTAGAAAGCGTGCAATCCCATCATACACATTCGATGTACTTAATTCTCGATACGTTAATTCATCATTTATATCCGCATATCGAACAATCGGTCCCGCAATTAATTGTGGAAACATACAAACATAAGTAGCATAATTTATGATATTATTTGATGCACTTACATCCCTACGATATACGTCAATCACGTAACTTATGGTTTGAAACGTAAAGAAACTAATCCCAATAGGAAGACTTAATTTCAATAAGTCTATTTCCGTATTAGCAATTTCATTTATGTTCAATATAATAAAGTCACTATATTTAAAATACAGTAACAGTGATATCCCAAGAATAACTCCAATTCCTAAGTACATCTTTTTCTTTCTATGACACTCACTATGCTCAATACATCTTCCTATTAGATAGGATTCAACGATAGTGAATATCATTAAGAGTATATAGATTGGTTCTCCCCACGCATAAAAGAGTAAACTAAAAATTAGCAGTACCACATTTCTATACATGTTTGGCACTACAAAATATACAATCATTACGATTGGTAAAAAGTAATATAAAAACGTGATACTAGAAAATAACATATTTCACCTCTAAAAGTAACAGCCTATCTCTAGGCTGTTTTTCATTATTTATTCGTTGTCTAATCCACCACTTATATCAGAAAAAGCATCTACTATTTCTTGTGAAGTGATTGTATCTTTAAATTCTGTAGACATCATTATCAACATGACTACATCGTTTGCACTTACTACTTGTAAATCATCTGCTTCTACACAAATCCATTTTCTTTGATCAATGTTTTCTTTCATTTCTTCAGAAACATCATTCGCATCACTTGCATCATTTACTCTAACTAACACTAATGAATATGCTTGTGATCCCATCATTGTTTCAGATGCAACCGCTTCTTTTACACCGTCTGTACTTGATAATCCAGTATATGATTTGAATATATTTTCATCACTCATATCTACTTCATTTGTTTGTAACATGAATTCTGTATCTTTTGCTGCATATATTTCTTCTACGATTTCTGAAAGAGTTCCTTCTGGACCTTCTACTTTACTATCTGAATTCGAACATCCTACTACTGTAACTGATAATATTAAACTTAATAATCCAACTATGATTTTTTTCATCATTAACCTCTTTCTATGTTCCATTGACTGGTGCTATCCTGTGTTATTATATATCGTTCCACGTTTTCACTAGTTTCCACATATAAATAACAACGTGACGTTATTGTATCCTCTATCGTCCATACTAGTATGCACTCTTCTTCACATTCATATACTTCATAGATATTTGAATCTTGTTCCAAATATCCCGTACTCACTGATACCTTTATCTCACTGTCTGTAATGATATTCAATGAGAGTTGTAATGTATTACCAACTGACATTGCTCTGGGAACCATTGGCATATCAATCACATCAATTGAATAATGTTCATGATTTACTAGTGAATAAGCCAACCCACAAATAAGCATCAAACTACATAAAGCAACACTCGCTTTTACTCTCATAGAAAAGAAGCTTTGTGTATGATTAAGCGCCATGACTCTATCTTTAAATTGTTCATCCAATTTGATTTGTTGGTATGCCTCTTTATGTTTTTGATTAATCATCATTTCTCTCCTTTTCTATCAGTTGTTTTAAGACTTTGCGTGCTCTTAATAAACGCATTTTAACATTGGATATACTAATTTTTAAGATAGTTGAAATTTCTTGCACACTATATTCTTCATAATAATATAAAAGGATAACTATCTTATATTTATCAGATAGTTGATGCACAAGATCAAGTAAAGTATCACTATGATCTACTTCTTTTGCATACTCTTTCGTATCACTTAAAGAGATATAGCTACGGATGATTCTCTTGCGTCGAATATCCCTACTTTTATTAATCACAACTCGTATTAGCCAAGCCTTTGTATGTTCACTTTCAATATGTACTGGGTTTCTTTTTATATATACAATAAATGTTTCAGCAACTGCATCTTCTGCATCTTCTTTTGACATTAGTATGGAATATGAAATTCTATATAGCATGTTTGCATATAAATCATATACAACTTCTAATTTAGAATCTTCATTCTCAATCATAACAATAACCCCCTCACTTATAACACGTGTATGCACGTGTTATGGTCACATTTTTATTGAAATAAATTATAACGTATAATTTACAATAAGAAAATCATTTAATTCACTAATAAGCACTATTTTTTTATGCTTATCATAATCCCTAAATTATCCACAATATAAAAAAACACAAAACATATGGTTCACTACCAATATGTCTCGTGTTTTTATATTATGATTTGTAAGCTTATGTTAGTGTTTATCTAGTCATTGTTTCTATACTAAGAATATACTCATTGTTAGCATAAGTACAATAACTAAAATGAATGCAACTCTAATGTATTTCATCATTATAAGGCTTTCTTCACTTTCATACGATTAATTGCTCTTTTAAGTGCGATTTCAGCTCTTCTAGAATCTACGTCTACACTTTGTAATCTTTTTTCAGCTCTTTCTTTTGCTTTAGCAGCACGTTCAAGATCTATTTCTTCATTACCTTCAATAGCATCTGTTAGGATATTCACTTTATTATTTATAAAATGTAACATTCCTCCAGAGATTGCGTATTCTTTTTTCTCACCTTGATTAACTATTTCTAAACGAGATACGTCTAGCATTGCAACCATTGGCATATGGTTCGATAGTAAACCAAATTCACCTTCTACACTACACGCATTAATTTGTGTAGCGCTACATTCTGCGTATAGTCCACTAGGTGTGATGATTTTCACGTCCATCATAAACTATGCACCTAAAGCTTTCGCTTTTTCTACTACGTCTTCCACTGTTCCTGCAAACATAAATGCTTGTTCTGGTAAGTGGTCATATTTTCCTGCTAATATTTCTTTGAAACTGAAAATAGTATCTTCTTTTGAAACATACTTACCTTTCATTCCTGTAAAGTTTTCCCCTACATTGAATGGTTGAGATAAGAAGTTACGTACACGTCTTGCTCTATTTACAGTGACTTTATCTTCTTCACTTAATTCATCCATACCTAGAATTGCAATAATATCTTGTAATTCTTTATATTTTTGAAGTACTCTTTGAACTTCTAAAGCTACTTCATAATGTTCTTCTCCAACTACTAATGGATCTAAAATTCTTGAACTAGATTCAAGTGGATCTACCGCTGGATAGATACCTAATGAAGATATACCACGATCTAATACAGTTTTTGCATCTAAGTGGGCAAATGCTGTTGCTGGCGCTGGGTCAGTTAAGTCATCGGCTGGTACATAAATTGCTTGTACTGATGTGATTGATCCATCTTTAGTAGATGTAATACGTTCTTGTAAGTTACCCATTTCAGTAGCTAATGTAGGTTGGTATCCAACCGCACTAGGCATACGTCCTAATAGAGCACTAACTTCACTTCCCGCTTGTGTAAAACGGAAGATGTTATCTACGAATAACAAAACATCTTGATGATCTACATCACGGTAGTGTTCTGCCATCGTTAATCCTGTTAAGGCAACACGCATTCTTGCTCCTGGACTTTCATTCATCTGTCCATAAACTAGAACTGTTTTATCTAATACACCACTATCTTTCATTTCATGGTACATATCATTACCTTCACGAGTTCTCTCACCAACACCTGTAACTACAGATTTTCCACCATGCTCTTTTGCGATATTATGAATTAATTCTTGAATTAGAACTGTTTTACCAACTCCTGCTCCTCCGAATAATCCAATTTTACCACCTTTTGCATAAGGACAAAGTAAGTCGATTACTTTAATTCCTGTTTCTAGTACTTCCGCTGATGTTTGTTGTTCATCAAACGTGGGAGCACTACGATGTATTGGCATACGTTTAACGCTTGCAGGTAAAGCTTCTTTTTCATCAATCTCTCTACCTAAAACATTAAATACACGACCTAATACTGCTTCTCCTACAGGTACACTAATGGGAGCACCTGTGTCAATAGCTTCCATCCCACGAACTAAACCATCTGTTGAACCCATGGCAATACTACGTACACGATCATCCCCAATATGTTGCGCAACTTCGCACACTAAAGAATCTTTACCTTCTCCTAAAGGAATGTCGATCGCAGATAATAATTTAGGTAACTGACTACTTTCAAATAAAATATCTACTACTGGTCCAATTACTTGGACAATCTTACCTTTATATTTACTCATTGAAATCTCCTTGATTATAAAGCACTAGCACCACCGACAATTTCCGTAATTTCTTGCGTAATTGCAGCTTGACGTGCTTTGTTAAATTGTAATGCTAATCCATCTCTTAATTCTTCTGCATTGTTTGTCGCATTTTCCATCGCACTTTGACGACTTGCTTGCTCACTCGTTTTTGTTTCTAGCCAATAGCTATACAATAAACTTTTCACATACATAGGAACTAGAGAATCTAATATTTCTTCTCCACTAGGTTCAAAGATAGTTTCTGCTAAATTTGGTGTAGCATCTTCATCTTTTTCTACTGGTAATAAACTTACTTTTTTAGGTATAAATGTTACTGCATTAATAAATTGAGAATACATAATATCAATTCCACTTATTTCTTGCTTTGTATACATATCTAACGCTAAACTAGCTACTCTATTAATGTCTTCATATCCTTCATCATCTACATTATAGAATGTCTCTACCACATTTAATGAAATACGTTTTGCATATGCAATACCTCTTGAACCAAATACGATCACTGGATTGTCATTCACTTCACATTCTTCAATTAATTTATAAATATTTGCATTGTATCCACCACATAGTCCCATGTCACTTGTATAAATAATAGTTAATACTTTATCACTATCATTTTTAGTTAAATAGGGGTGTTTTACATTGTCTAATGATGAAAGTATTGAATTCACACTTTCTCTTAAATACTTCGCGTATTCTTTATTTTCAATCATACGCTCTTTACATTTTCTTAATTTGCTACCTGCAACTAATTGCATTGCCTTTGTAATCTTTTTTGTTGAGTCTACTGATTTAATACGAGCTTTTATTTCTAATTTACTAGGCATGATTTATACTATAGAAACACTTTTTTAAAAGCATCTAATGCTGCTTTTAATTGTTCTTTAGTTTCGTCAGAAATAATATTTGTTTCATGTAATACCGTTACGATATCAGCATGATTTTGTTGCATATACATATGCATTTGTTTCTCGTATTCTTTTACTTGATCGACTTCAACATTTTTTAAATACCCTTGTTGTGCTGCAAATAAAGATAACACTTGTTCAGTAACATTTAACGGAGAGTATTGTCCTTGTTTCAACAATTCTCTAAGTCTTGCTCCATGATCTAAAGTTGCTTTAGTAATAGGATCTAAATCACTACCAAATTGTGCAAATGCTTGTAATTCTGTATATTGAGCTAATTCTAATTTTAATGAACCTGCTACTTGTTTCATTGCTTTTGTTTGTGCACTACCACCAACACGACTTACTGATAATCCTCCATCTACTGCTGGTCTAATACCTGCATTAAATAATTCTGTTTGAAGGAATATTTGTCCATCTGTAATCGAAATTACGTTGGTAGGAATATATGCTGAAATATCTCCTGCTTGTGTTTCAATAATAGGTAAAGCGGTAATACTTCCAGCACCATATTTGTCTGATAGTTTTGCAGCTCTTTCTAATAATCTTGAATGTAAGTAGAATACATCTCCTGGGTATGCTTCACGTCCTGGTGGACGTTTTAATAATAATGACATTGTACGGTATGCTACTGCATGTTTACTTAAGTCATCATAAACAATTAATACATCTTCACCGTTTTCCATCCATTCTTCCCCGATTGCACATCCTGCATATGGAGCAATGTATTGAAGTGGTGCTGCATCACTTGCTGTACTACTTACGATAGTAGTATAAGAAAGGGCATCATTTGCTCTTAATTTTTCAACAATTTGTGCTACTGTACTTGCTTTTTGCCCGATGGCTACATAGATACATTTCACATTTTGTCCTTTTTGATTTAATATCGTATCAATAGCAATTGCTGTTTTACCAGTTTCTCTATCTCCGATAATTAACTCACGTTGACCTTTACCAATAGGAATCATTGAATCGATACATTTCAATCCAGTTTGTAATGGTTGATGAACACTCTTACGAGTCATAACTCCTGGAGCTACACGTTCAACATTTCTGAATTTATCAGATTTGATTTCTTCTCCACCATCAATTGCTTGACCTAATGCATTTACTACTCTTCCTAATAACGCATCCCCTACAGGTACTTCAACAATGCGTCCTGTACGTTTTACGATGTCCCCTTCTTTAATGTTAGAATCACTTCCCATTAAAACGGCTCCTACATGTTCTTCTTCTAAGTTAAATACCATTCCATAAACATCACCTGGGAATAACAATAGCTCTCCTGCCATTGCTTTTTCAAGTCCATGAATTAATGAAATACCATCACCAATAGTGATAACTGTTCCACTTTCACTAACTTCTAATTCGTCGTCATATTTACGGATTTGATCCTTAATTACTTTACTTATTTCTTCAGGTCTTAATTTCACCTAGTACACCTCGCTTCTTTTATACTGCAGACTTAATGACTGCTTCTTTCATCTTGTTTAATTTAGTTGCGATTGAATTATCATAAATATCATCATTGATTTTTACTTTAACTCCTGCAATTAACGTTTCTTCTATTTTGCATACTAATTGAATCGTTTTCTTCGTTTTCGTTTCAAGCATTGCTTGTAAGCGTGTTAATTCATCACCATCTAAGGTAGTTGCACTATATACATAGGCAATTTGAATATTATTAGCTTCATTGTATTGGTTTTCAAATTCCCTTACAATATCACTGAAATTCATAAAACGGTTTTTATCAATTAATAAACGAATAAAACTAGATACATGAATATCCATTTCTTGAAAAATATTCAACAACATTTCTTTTTTGTCTTTTTTCTCAATACTTGGATGTCTAAGTACTTTTTGTAATTCTGGATGCGCTTTGATCACTTGATCAATTTGCATTAATTCTTCTTTCATTAATTCTAATTTATTTTCTTCTTGCGCTAGTTCAAATAAAGCTTCACTATAGTTTTTAGCTACAATACTTGCCATTATTCATCACCGACCTTATTTATAAAGTCTTCCACATATTTCTTGTGTGTTGATACATCTAATTCTTTTTCTACAACTTTTTGTGCAGCCATAAATGCTATTTCACTAATTTGTTGTTTCATTTCATCTTTCACTTTTGTTTTTTCGTGTTCAATTTCTTTTTCTGCTTTTTCTTTCATCGCTTGTGCTTGTGTTTTAGCACTATCTAAAATAGAATTAGCTTCATTTTTTGCATGTGAAGATGCGTTTTCAATCATTGTTTTTGCTTCACTTTTTGCTTCCGCTAGCTTAGTTTCATATTGAAACTTTAAAGCTTCACTCTCTTTTAGTTTAGTTTTACTATCATCTAATTGAGTTTGAATATGCGTAGCTCTTTGTGCTAAATAATCTTTTAAAATATTCCAAAAGTATTTTTTCGCAATGAAAACAATCAGAAAAGTAGATATCAACACCATGATCATATCTTGATAACTTAATCTTAAATAATTATCAATTACTACATTCATAGTTTATTCCTCCTATTTTCTAACTATTTCTAAGCTTTCATGAAAATTAATAATAAAGCTACTACGAATGCATATACCCCAGTAGTCTCAGCTAATGCAATCCCTAATACCATCATACTTCTAATTGGTCCAGCAGCTTCTGGGTTTCTCCCTACAGCTTCTGCCGCTTTACCAGCCGCAAATCCTTGTCCAATTCCTGATCCTAATCCACCGATCATCGCAATCCCTGCTCCTAATACTGCCATCCCTTGTACGAATTCAATTGTAAACATATAAAATTCCTCCTGTTATTTTTTTAAATTTAATTAACTATAATTTTCTTAATTCTCTTCTACGTCCGCACCTTCTGATAAAAAGAAGCTGGCTAACGTAAAGAAGATATACGTCTGCATAAATGCTGCAAATACATCAAAATACAGATGTATAAATGGTGTCACTGCAAAGAATACAGCCCCCCATGGTAATAAGCTTGAAACAAATAAATATAGTAACATTACTAATATTGTTCCTCCAAGCATGTTTCCGAATAAACGGAATGTTAAAGAGATAGGAAATGCTAAATCTCCAATAATATTTAACGGTAATAATGCTGGTACTGGATCGCACCAACTCTTGATTTTACCTTTTACTCCATGTAACTTTAAGTCTGTTCCATGAATCATCACAATCATGCATACTACAAGTGTTAATATAACTGACATATTACTTGTTGGGGTTTGAAGCCCAAGTAATCCCATCAAATTTGATAATACCATCATGAACATTAATGTTCCCATAAATGGTAAATAATTCCAGGTTTTACTTTTCAAGTTTACGCCAATCACATTCATGCTAAATTCAGCGACAGTTTCAACAACTAACACCAATCCGCTTGGTGCTTTGGTTGGATCTGCTTTTTTTAGTTTACTTCCTGCATAGCATAAGAAACTAGTAACAATCACACACAACACTAGCCATATAATGATACTTTGATGTAAGAACCATTCATATGATCCAAAGGTAAACAATAACCCATCTACGCTCAATTGATTTTCCTCCTTTCATCGAGTTTCGTATAAACAATGATTCCAAAGTTTATACATAAAAAACCAATTAACATGGTTAATATATTTAAACCTACGAAATGAGACACTGTAAATATCCCAATATAGATTAAATACCGAACTATATAATGTGCTACCACAATGGCAGTTACATTTTTTCTAAAGTCTAAAGAATTTACCATTACAATAATGTATATAAATCCTAAGATATTAGTAATTCCACCGACTACTACTCCCATCGCCATCATAAAGTCAGCACTCATGATGTACGTGATTACACTAACAACGCTTAAAAATAAACATGCTAGCTTCGCTATTTTTTGATACATTATATTATCCACCGTTTTTACCTGCCTCTTTGACTAGTAATACTAAACTTCCAATAACAACATATGCTAATAGGGCAAATACAAAGAGAGGACTTGTTTGTAACTTATCATCTACGTAGTTACCTAGTATGATTGCTACAATACATCCTGCACTCATTCTTGAAATAAAACGTTGAACTATTTTATAATCCACTATTTAGTTCCAAAGATACGATCTCCTGCATCTCCTAAACCTGGTACAATATATCCATGTTCATTTAATTTTTCATCTAATGATGCTAAGTAAATATCAACTTCTGGATGTGCCGCTTCTACAGCTGCAACACCTTCAGGTGCACCTACTAAACATACTAAACGAATGTCTGTAGCACCTTGTTTTTTTACCATGTTGATAGCTTCAATTGCACTACCACCAGTAGCCAACATAGGATCTACAATAATTGCAGTTGATTCCGCAATCGTCACTGGATATTTTTCAAAATATACATGTGGTTGTAAAGTTTCTTCATCACGATATAATCCAACGTGTGCAATTTTCACAGTTGGTATTAAACTAGCAATTCCATTTACCATTCCTAAACCAGCACGTAAAATAGGTACTAATATAATATCTTTCGCTATTTCTTGAGTTACGTATTCACAAATAGGTGTTTCAATCGTTACATCTACTGTCGTAATATCTCTCGTAATTTCATAAGCCATTAATCCACCAATTTCATCTAAATTTTCTCTGAAATCTTTTGTTTTTGTATCCTTTTTACGCATTTGTGTTAACTTGTGAGTTATCAACGGATGCTCTAAAACTTTTAACATAATGTTCTCCTTATTTTATCTTTTATAAACTATTTTATTATACTACATTCTAAGCGGACTTCAATAAATATCGCTAAATTTATTCGATTTCATGTAAGTTTCACATAAATCGATTTCTACATTAGCATACCCTATTTTCCTAAGTCTTATAAAGAAAACGTGATTAATAAATCACGCTTTCTTATTATTTATCTGTACGTGGTATTATTCGTTTCGAAACTGAAAGTTGTTCTCCCATTTTGTTGTCTTCATACACCGTTTTGTGATCTTTATCTTTATAGACAATCTTAAGCATGATTGGCGTAATCACTGTGGTTACCACAACCATGATGATGATAGGTGTAAAGAATGTTGTTGATAATATTCCTAACGCAATCCCTTTAGTAGCTACAATCAATGCTACTTCTCCACGGGAAACCATTCCTACCCCAACACGTAATGCACTTTGATTCGGATGACCGCATAATTTAGCACCAATCCCACATCCTATAATTTTCGTAAATATTGCTGCTAGTGTAATTAATACAGTAAAGGCAATGATATCACCGCTCATATCCGGTATTACTGCTTGCAATCCAATACTCGCAAAAAAGATAGGACCGAATATCATATACCCTACAATATTAACACGTCTCATCACATAATATGATTGAACTGTGTTCGCTATAATTAAACCTGCAATAAATGCACCTGTTATATTCGCTACTCCGAACACTACTTCTGCAATATATGCATATAATAAACAGAATGCGAATGCTAATACTGGATATCTTTGTAAATGACTATTATTTGATAACATAATTTTATCTATAAACTTGTGTAAGAAGAATCCTATTAATAAACTAAGCGCGAAGAACGCTACTATTTTAAACATTACAACTACAATATCTACATTTGAATCTGAGAATGATGTTACCATCGTTAATGCTACAATTCCGATAATATCATCAATAAGTGCAGCACCTAATATAGCATTCCCGCTTCTTGTTGATAATTTTCCCATTTCCTTTAATGTTTCTACTGTGATACTTACTGATGTTGCAGTCAATACAACCCCAATAAATATATTTTCCAACATCGCTGATGGATCTGTATTAAAGTATGATGCGATAAAATAACCTACTATTAAAGGTAACACTACTCCAAATGCAGCAATGACTAAACAAGACTTACCACTACTTTTTAATTCATTAATATCTGTTTCTAATCCTGCACCAAACATTAAGATAATAACTCCTATCTCACTTAATTGATGTAAGAATTCTGTTTCTTGTAATACATTTAATCCCATAGGTCCCAATACTAGTCCTGCTAATAAAGCTCCTACAACTTGTGGCATCTCCACTCTTTTAGTAAATAATCCAAACACTTTCGTAAATATAAGAATTAGAGCGACATCTAATAAAAATCCATAATCCATAATTTCTACCCCTTTTATTTCTTTTCACTCATTATACTCCTACTTATTTTAAAAATAAACATCAATCCAAATATATTTGACAGTTTTCGAAATGATATCCCTTACATTTAAAACACCCACAAAATTTGTGGGTGTTTTTTATAATATTATTCTGATTTATCCCAACAGTAGGTACACAATTTGCATTTATCCATACCGATAGATTCAATCATATCATCTAAACGGTGGTATCTTAATGAAGTAAAGTTAGAGCGTCTTCTAATTTCCTCACACATATTTGCATATTTTTCACTGTCTGGATTCGTATATTCTTTTAGCGTTTCTTCGCTCACTCTATTTCCTTCTAATTTTTGAATGGTACGTCTCGTGATTAAATCCATCTCTGAACTTGAACGTGAGAAGTTTAAGTATTTACATCCAAACATTATTGGAGGACAAGCAGGGCGAACATGAACTTCTTTCGCTCCACTATCATATAGGAAGTCTGTTGTTTCCCCAAGTTGTGTTCCACGTACAATAGAATCATCAATTAACAATAAGCTTTTATCTTTAATTAATTCTTGTACTGGGATTAATTTCATCTTCGCAATCACACTACGTTGACTCTGACTTGATGGCATAAATGATCTAGGCCATGTCGGTGTATATTTAATGAATGGTCTAGCAAATGGTATTCCAGTTGCATTTGCATATCCTACCGCATGTGCAATTCCAGAATCTGGTACACCAGCTACTAAGTCCACCGTTGCATTTTCATCTCTTCTTGATAAAATTTCTCCACAACGATTACGCATACATTCAACATTGATTCCTTCGTAAGTTGATGTTGGATACCCATAGTACACCCAAAGGAATGCACATATTTTCATCTCTTTTGTAGGTTTTTGCTTTACCTCAATAGATACATCATTCATAAATACTATTTCTGAGGGACCAAGATCACGATAATGATGATACCCCATGTTTAAGAATGCACTACTTTCAAAGGTAGCACAGAATCCTCCGTTTTTTTCACCAATAATAATTGGTGTTCTACCCATTTTATCTCTTGCACAATAGATTCCTTCAGGAGTTAAGATAAGTACACTCATACTACCTTCTACTACGTCTTGAACGAATTTTAAACCTTCAGTAAAACTATCTTTTTGATTAATTAATGCTGCTACTAATTCTGTCGCATTAATTTCTCCATCACTCATAACTGCAAAGTGAAACATTCCTTTTTCAAAACAAGCATCTCTTAGTTCATCTGAGTTATTGATTCGACCGACTGTAGTAATCGCAAATGCTCCTAAATGAGACTTCAGTAACAATGGTTGTGGCTCATTATCTGAGATACATCCAATTCCATATTTTCCTGAGAATTTATCTAAATCTTTATCAAATTTAGTACGGAATGGTGTGTTTTCAATATTATGAATAGCTCTTGAAAATACACCGTTATCATATACTGCCATTCCTCCTCTACGTGTTCCTAGATGAGAATGATAATCGACTCCAAAAAATAAATCCAATACACAATTCTCTTTATTCGCTACTCCAAAAAATCCACTCATAAATTTCCTCCTAAAGTACAATAGCGTTGAAATTCAACGCTATGTTTATTAATGTTTAAAATGTCTTGTTCCTGTAAATATCATCGCTATGTTATGTTCATCACATACATCAATTGATAATTGGTCTTTGATTGATCCACCTGGTTGTATAATCGCAACTACTCCTGCTTGAATCGCTGATTCTACAGTGTCTGCCATCGGGAAGAATGCATCACTACCCATTACACTACCCACGCATTTTCCATTGGCTTGTGCTTGTTCAATCGCAATCTTAGCTGCACCAACACGATTCATTTGTCCAGCACCTACTCCTACGCTCATACTATCTTTTACTAATACGATCGCATTTGATTTTACATGCTTCACAATTTTCCAAGCCATCAGTAATTGTTCCATTTCTTCTGTACTTGGTTTTCTTTTTGTTGCACAAGTAAAGTCATCAACATGAATTTGTTTAATGTCCATATCTTGTACTAGTAATCCATCATTCACATTCGTTACTTTTAATTTATTATTTACTACTAAACTAGTATCTAATTGAAGTAAACGAATGTTTTTCTTTTTACTTAATATTTCAAATGCTTCATCTGTATATGAAGGAGCAATAATAATTTCTAAGAAAATAGTTGATAGCTTAGTTGCTAAGGTAGCACTAACTTCACCATTGAATGAAACAATACCTCCAAATATTGACATAGGGTCTGCTTCATACGCTTTATCCCATGCTTGTTCTACATCGTTTCCGATTCCCACTCCACATGGATTCATATGCTTCATTCCAACTGCACAAGGATTCTCAAACTCTTTTAATACTTCAATACATGCATTCGCATCTTGAATATTATTGTATGACAGTTCTTTTCCATGTAATTGTTTTGCATTCGCAATACTATAACTTGGATTATATGTTTGATAGAATGCAGCACTTTGATGTGGATTTTCTCCATAACGTAAGTCTTGTACTTTATCATACGTAACGGTATACGTTTCAGGATATATATCCCCCACTTGTTCTGTTAAATATTGAGCAATAATTGCATCATAACTCGCTGTATGTCTAAATACTTTAGCAGCTAAACGAGTTCTTGTTTCTAAGCTTGTACTTCCTGTTTTTAGTTCTTCTACGACGATATCATAGTCACTAGCATCTACTAGCACTGGAATACTTTGATAGTTCTTAGAAGCACTACGAAGCATCGAAGGTCCACCGATATCAATGTTTTCAATGATTTCTTCATGACTTACACCATCTTTCAATAATGTTTGTTTGAATGGATACAAGTTTACTACTACCATATCAATATAATCAATATTCAACTCTTTTAATTGTTTCACATGACTTTCATTATCACGAACGCATAGTAATGCGCCATGAACGTTGGGATGTAATGTTTTAACACGTCCATCCATAATTTCAGGGAAATCTGTAATTTCGCTAATTCCTATTGTTTTGATTCCGGCATCTTCTAGTGCTTTTTTAGTTCCACCTGTAGAAATGATTTCATACCCTAAGGCAACAATACTTTCAACAAAAGGAATTAATCCAGTTTTATCTGATACGCTAATTAGTGCTCTTTTCATTTATTTGATCTCCTTACAAACTTGATCCAGCACACTAGGGTACATCTTGTACTCTAGGGCATGGACATGTTGTTCTAATGTTTCTAAATCCCAGTTAGGATCCATTATTATCTTCTCTTGATGAATAATAGGTCCTGTATCAACACCACCATCTACATAATGGATGGTTACTCCTGTTTCACTTACTTTTGCTTCAAAGGCATCTAAAATAGAGTGTCCTCCTGGAAACGCAGGTAAGTAAGCTGGGTGCAAATTCATAATTCTATTTGGATATGCAACCAATAATGTTTCTCCTATATAACGCATGTATCCAGCCAATGCAATAAGTTCAATTTCATATGCATTTAAATACTCAATAACTTGAGCTTCATATGCTGCTTTATTGGCAAATGCTTTTGGGTTCACATATACATAAGGAATATCTAATTGTGTTGCACGAGTAATCGCATATGCATTTTCTTTATCTACAACTAATAGCTTTATATTTGCATATTTCAATTCACTTTTTACTATTTGTTCAAAGTTACTTCCACTTCCACTCGCAAATATAGCTACGTTTACCATGTTAAATCAACACTTCCACTATTGGTAACTTCACCAATTACGTAAGCAGCTTCATCAATATCTTTTAATAAAGAGATTACAGTTTGAACTTCTTCTTTTTCTACTGCCATAACAAATCCTGCACCCATATTAAATACGTTGTACATTTCTTCTTTAGCAATATTTCCAGTGTTCATAATAAGATCAAAGATTGCAGGACGTGGGAATGATTTAGTATCAATTGAAACCCCTTGTCCCTCTTTTAACATACGAGGTAAGTTTTCATAGAAACCTCCACCCGTAATATGTGACATCCCTTTAATTGCGACATCGTTTGTAAGTAAGTGTTTGATCATTTTTACATATATTTTAGTAGGAGTTAATAATTCTTCTCCTAATGTTTTTCCAAACGCATCGTAATATTTTGTAGTATCTAATTGTGCATCTTTAATTAATACTTTACGAATTAATGAGAATCCATTCGAGTGACATCCACTACTTGGTAACGCAATTAATACTTGCCCCGCTTCAATGTCTTGTCCATCTAATAATTTACTTTTTTCTACTGCTCCTACACAGAATCCAGCGATATCGTAGTGATTAGCACTATACATATCTGGCATCTCTGCAGTTTCTCCACCAATTAAAGCACATTCTGATTGTACACAACCATCAGCAACTCCTTTAACTAATTGTTCGATTTTTTTAGGTTCGTTTTTACCAACTGCTAAATAATCTAAGAAGAAGATAGGCATTGCTCCTTGTACTAATACATCATTTACACACATTGCTACTGCATCAATTCCAATCGTGTCATGTTTGTCCACATCAAATGCCAACATTAATTTAGTTCCTACACCATCAGTTCCAGATACTAATACTGGTTCTTTTAGTCCTAGTGTACTTAAATCAAACATTCCTCCAAAGGCACCAATAGAATCTACTGCTCCTTTGATTTTTGTACGTGCTACATGTGATTTAATTAATCTAACTGATTCGTATCCAGCTTCTAAATCTACACCAGCTTCTCTATATTTATCGCTCATTTGTTAGTTCCCTCTTAGTTTATTTGCTTTCCATACGTGCTAATACTGCTTTGTATGTTTCTACTAAATCCCCAATATCTTGTCTGAATACATCTTTGTCATATTTTTGGTTTGTTTCTACATCCCATAGACGACATGAATCAGGTGAAATTTCATCAGCCAATAAGATTTCTCCATCTGCTGTTTTTCCAAATTCGATTTTAAAGTCAACTAATTTTAAGTTCATAGTTAAGAAGAACTCTTTTAATAATTTGTTGATTAATAATGTTTTTTCTTTAATGAATGCTAATTCTTCTCTTGTTGCTAAACCTAATGCTACTGCATGATCATCATTAATTAATGGATCACCAAAGT
Organism: uncultured Erysipelotrichaceae bacterium; assembly: GCA_947036815.1. Classification (GTDB taxonomy): domain Bacteria; phylum Bacillota_I; class Bacilli_A; order Erysipelotrichales; family Erysipelotrichaceae; genus CAMQRS01. The sequence goes on along the minus strand of CAMQRS010000005.1, from coordinate 35,813 downwards.
CATCATTTTTATAACTCGTTTCAAATGTTGGTTCAGCTAATACCATACCTTCTTTTGCACCTAGACGTTTACAGAAAGATCCTGCCGTAATATTACGAATAATTACTTCTAATTCAAAGATTTGAAGTTTTTTAACTCTTACGTCTGTTTCATTTAATTTTTCAATTAAGTGAGTTTTAATTCCTGCTTCTTCTAACATATTGAAAATGATACATGAAATTGTGTTGTTTAATACACCTTTTCCTGCAAACTCAGAATGTTTTTCACCATTCCCAGCCGTTGCGTCATCTTTATTATGAATGATGTATTCGTCTGCTACGTCTGTAGCGTATACTTGTTTTGCTTTTCCTTCGTATAGTAATTTCATCATGATTTCCTCTTTCTATTTTTTAAAGTAATTTACACCGTTTGTGAATATATCTTGTAATTTTTCACCATAGATGTTTTTAAACAATCCTTCTTCATAACGTTCTGAATGTCCCATTTTACCTAAGATTCTTCCATCTGCACTTGTAATACCTTCAATCGCAAATGATGAACCATTGATATTGTATACACCATTCATAGTTGCATTACCTTCTAAGTCTACATATTGAGTAGCAACTTGACCATTTTCAAATAGTTGTTTTGCCATTTCGTCACTTACCACAAATTTACCTTCTCCATGTGACATTGCGATTTGATGTACATCGTTGACATCAAAGCCTTTCATCCATGGTGATTTATTTGAAGTAATACGTGTCGCACTAATATGTGAGATATGACGGTTAATATTATTTCTAAATAACGTTGGCGCATGTGCATCTAATTGACTAATATCACCATATGGTAATAATCCCGCTTTAATCAATGCTTGGAATCCATTACAAATTCCTAGGATTAATCCATCGTTCGCTAATAAATGTTGCACTGCTTCATTTACTTTTTCATTCATTAATACATTCGCAATAAACTTACCACTTCCATCTGGTTCATCTCCACTAGAGAATCCTCCAGGAATCATAAGAATTTGAGATTGTTTTATTTTTTCACTTAATTGATCAATTGAGTTTCTAGTAGATTCAACATTTAAGTTATTGAATACATAAATTTCTGCTGTTGCACCAGCTTTAGTAAAGGCTTGGGCACAATCATATTCACAGTTATTTCCCGGGAAAACTGGAATCAATACTTTTACTTCTTCTACAGTTGTATTTGCTTTCACTTCTGTTTTATCTTCATATACTGGAGTTGAAATCGTAGTTCCTTCTTCATCTGTATGTGTTGGATAGTTCGCTAAGTAACGTTTCTCGTTTGCTACTAATGCAGTTTCAATACTTACTTGTGTACCATTAATTGTAATTGTTGCTTCTTCACATGTGTTACCTAAGAAAATAAAGTTATCTTCATTTAATTCAACATTTGATTCTACAACTAAACTACCTAAGCTAATACTATATAGGTCTTCATTTGTTTCTATTTGAACTCCCACTTTGTTTCCAAAGCTCATTTTCGCTAAGATTTCACTTACTCCACCAAATTTAACTGCACTTGCTGAAATAATTTCTTTTGCATCTACGTGTTTTTTCACTGCATCAAAGTTATTCATACATGCTTCATAATTAGGTGTTTGGTCTGCATTTGCTACATGTTTTACGTAGTATACAAAATTGTTCTCCGCTTTGAATTCACTTGAAATAATATTATCTACATGTTCTGTTGTAATCGCAAATGTGATTAATGTTGGTGGTACATGTACATCTTTATATGTTCCTGACATTGAATCTTTTCCACCGATTGATGGTGTTTTAAATGCGATTTGTGCTTCTAAGTTTCCTAATAATGCTTGTGTTGGTTTCCCCCACTTGTCATTGTCTTGGTTTAATCTTTCAAAGTATTCTTGGCATGTTAAACGTGCTTGTTTATAACTTGCACCTACTGCTACTAATTTAGCTAAGGCTTCTACTACTGAATAACTACCTCCCAAGTATGGTGAGTATACACTTAACTCTGGGTGGTATCCATAAGCCATTACACTTGTTGTATTTGTTGTTCCAAACACTGGTAATTTTTGAACACTTGCATCACTTTCACTCAGTTGGTATTTTCCACCGAATGGCATTAATACAGTTGTTTTTCCAATTGTTGCATCAAAGATTTCTACTAATCCTCTTTGACTTGAAACATTATCACTTGCTAAGTTTTCTAAGAAGTCATTTGTTTTTGCAACAAATGGGTTCGCAACTTCACTTGTATAATCTTTAATTGTTACTGCTTGTTCACTACGCGTTCCGTTTGTATCTAGGAATGAGCGTGCCACATCCACAATTTTTTGTCCTTTAAATGACAATACTAAACGTGCTTCTTGCGTTACTTTTGCTACAATTGTTGTATCTAAGTTTTCATCATAGGCACATTGTTTAAATGTTTCGTAATCTTTTTCTTCAATCACGCAAGCCATACGTTCTTGTGATTCAGAAATAGCTAATTCAGTTCCGTTTAATCCTGCATATTTAGTTGGTACTTTATCTAAATCCACATAAATTCCATCTGCTAATTCACCAATTGCAACAGATACTCCACCTGCTCCAAAGTCATTTGCTTTTTTAATTAATTTTGTACATGCTGGATTTCTAAATAAACGTTGTAGTCTACGTTCCATTGGGGCATTCCCTTTTTGTACTTCACTACTACATTTTGTTAGCGATGTTTCATTGTGTTCTTTACTTGAACCCGTTGCTCCACCAACTCCATCACGTCCTGTTGATCCACCTAATAATACGATGATATCTCCAGCTACTGGTTGTTTACGAATTACATTTGCTTTTGGTGCAGCACCTACTACTGCTCCTACTTCCATACGTTTTGCTACATATCCTTCATGATATACTTCTTTTACATACGTAGTTGCTAATCCAATTTGGTTACCATATGAAGAGTATCCATTGGCAGCTGATTTAGAAATAACGCTTTGTGCTAATTTATTAGGTAGTGTTTCAGACATTGGTTTAGTAATATCCGCAGCACCACTGATACGCATTGCTTGATATACATAACTTCTTCCTGATAACGGGTCACGAATAGCTCCCCCAATACATGTACTAGCCCCCCCAAAAGGTTCAATTTCTGTAGGGTGATTGTGAGTTTCGTTTTTAAACATTAATAAGTAATCAACTAATTCACCATCTACATCTACTTTGATTTCAATACTACATGCATTGATTTCATCCGAGATTTCCATATCATCTAAGTAACCTTCTTTACGTAAGAACTTACCACCAATAGTAGCCATGTTCATTAAGGTAATAGGTTTTTCTTTTTTATTTGCTTTATTATGTAAGTCTAGGAATAAATCATATGCTTTTTGAATTTGTTCACTAAATTTACCTTCTTCAATAACTACATTTGTTAATACAGTTTCAAACGTAGTATGACGACAGTGATCTGACCAATATGTATCTAACACTTTAATTTCTGTAATTGTTGGATCTCTTTGTTCATCGTTCTTAAAGTAAGATTGAATAAACAATAAGTCTTTGGTAGTCATTGCTAGTCCTTCTTGTTCACGGTATGCAATAATTGCTGCTTCATCTAAATTAATGAATCCAGTTAATGTTTCAACTGCTTCAATTTCAATGTCTTCATTATATTCTAATACGCTTAAATCTTTCTTGCGCATTTCTACTGGATTAATTAAGTATTTTTCAATTTTCACTAATTCAGTTTCGCTGATTGTACCTTCTAATACAACAATTCTTCCACTTTTAACAACGACTCCTGCTTTATTGTTTAACAACATTAAACAATCTTGAGCAGCATCACTTCTTTGATCAAATTGTCCAGGTAAGCTTTCGTATGCTATATATGTTTTTCCTTCTAAGTCTATAGAAGTACTTACTTCGTCTGTTACTACTTCTGACAATACTTTTGTTTTCAGTAGTTCTACATCCATTTCATCTCCATTGAAGATGTCATACACATTAGTTAATGATACATTTGTTACGCTATCGATTCCTAAGTTATGTGTAAATGAATGCAGTAAAGATGTTGATTCTACACGGTATTCGCTTTTTTTAGTTACGTAAATTCTAGTGTTCATATTATCCCTCATATGTTTCTATGTATGTGTCTTCCAATACTTTCTTTGCCATGTCTATTTTAAATTGTACTAATTTAGCTGCAATTGTTTCATCGAAAGTTCCAATGATTTGCGCTGCTAGTATCCCGGCATTTGCAGCTCCGGCTTTTCCGATGGCAGTTGTTGCTACTGGAATTCCTTTTGGCATTTGCACGGTTGATAATAATGAATCCATTCCACCTAACGCACTTGTTTGGATAGGTACTCCAATGACTGGTAACGTAGTGTTTCCTGCAACTACACCAGCTAAATGAGCTGCTGCTCCTGCTGCTGCAATCACAACTTTTGTTCCTCTGCTAATTAGCGTAGTCGCATATTCATGTGCTTCTTCAGGTGTTCTATGTGCACTCAAGATACGAACCTCATAAGAAATACCGAATTCTCTTAACATCTCTGTGCAATTTTGCATTACTTCTAAATCGCTTTTACTTCCCATTACGATACTAACTAAACTCATTTCACTGTTCCTCCTTGAAATATAAAATACGTAGCGAAAGTACCTCGTACTTCACTACGTATTATTTAAAACATTCATTTGTCGAAGAAAACATAGCTGGTGTTAAAAACATTGTATATTACCCCCCACAAAAAATAAAAAAAGCGCGTACTATACACCACGTTCATCATACTTGTAGTCCGATATTGGTACCGGGTAGAAACTTCTCAACCATAATTTGAGGTATATACAAGCGCTTTTTTATGCATCTTAATGATACTAAAAAAACCTACTAATTTCAATACAAATATCAGACAATTTCAATCTATATCATCACCTATCGTTTGAAAGCGGTTGCGGTAGTTAGGTAAACAGTCTTTTCGATATATTGTAAAGTTATTTATTAATGGGATATCAAATTGCATTTATCTTTTGAGAGAATAAATAACATAGGATTCATAAATCGGAATCCTCGCTCATTAAAAAAAAGATATGCTACCATTTAGGTAACATATCTTACGTCTCTAACTATATATCATTCATATTCCCTACTAGTTAGTGTTAGAACTTTTCTTTATAATACTGCACACCAATACATCCAATACCTGTATGCACTCCAATCGAACCTATCAATGCATCAACTTCAAATTTTGCATATGGGAAGTGAGCCTTAAATAAATTCAAGAATTCTTCTCTCACTTGTGCATTGTCTGCATCTACACAACCAATCACATAGTCCTTACCTTGATCTGGTACATTAGCTAACATATCATCCAAAATCACTTGCATGACTTTTTTCATGGTGCGTACCTTACTAAATACATCTAAGCGACCTTGCGTTGTTTTATTTATCACAAGAATTGGTTTAATCTTCAACAGACTACCTAATTTAGCAGCCAGCGGTGTTAACCTACCAGAGCGTTGTAAGTGATTTAAATCACTAGGAACAAGGATTGTATTCGTGCTCTCACAAATTTGATTCAATACTTTCTTTATTTCCTTAATACTCTTATTATCTTCATCCATTGCCTTCGCACATAAAATCATTCGTCGTTGTGCAAACGCAGCGACATGACAATCAAAATAATCAAATACTAAACCTACTTCTTCTGCACATACACGCATCATATTTAAAGTACCCGATAAGCCACTGGCAATAGGAACTGCAAATACATTCGTATATCCTTCTTCTTTTAATTTTAAAAACACTTCTTGAGTACGTTGCATAGAACCTAGTGATGTTTTTAATAGTTTTCCCGTGGATAAGATTTCATAAATTTCCTTAACAGAAATATCTTCTCCTTCTAACAACGTTTTATCATCCATAATAATTTGTAGGGGTATCGTATAAATCCCATATTCCATCATTTCATCCGGTGTTAATCCCACACCAGTATCGCTAATAAATGCTGTCTTCATATTTTCATCTCCTATATTTTTTTTATATACTGTAATCCCACACATCCTAATCCTGTATGAACTGCAAGTATTGGTCCAATTAATCCTGTCACATGAGTAGTTATTGGATACTTATTAAAATATAATGCTTCTAATTGTTTTGCTGTATCTGGTGCATTCGTATGAAGAACTACTAATTCATAACTTTCATCAATTCCTGCATCTTCAAAAGTAGAAACTGCAATTTGCATAGCTTTGCTCATTGTTCTTACTTTTGCATGTGTATCTATTTTTCCTTCACTTGCTTTATTTAATTGCAAGATAGGTTTAATCTTCAACATTCCACCTAATGCTGCTGCCAATGGAGTTAATCTTCCTCCACGCTTTAAGTGATCTAAATCATTTGGAATAATTAACGTATTACTATGCTCAATAGCATCGTTTATTTTATCAATAATTTCCTCTAATGTGAACCCTTCATCTACTAAACGTTTCGCACTTTGTGCAATATATTTTTGGATATGTGCTGTTGTAAATGAATCAACACATGTCACAGTAATACCAGTTTGATCCCCTGATAAACGGATAGAATGCATGGTCGATGACAACCCTTCCGTCAACATAACCGCTATTACATGATCATACCCGTCTTCTTTAATTTTATGGAATGTTTCTTGAATTAATCCAAGAGGTGGTAACGATGTTTTAAGCATTTTCCCTTGCACCAATAATGTATATATATCTTCTACCGTTGAATCATATCCATCTAAGTAAGTTTTGTCTTCATCTATTATTTGTAATGGCAAGAAATAAATTCCTTGCTCTGTAGCAGTTTTATAATCAAGACCACTTCCACTGTCACATACAATTGCTATTTTCATTGGTTGCCCTCCTAGGTTGCATCATTAATATACTTTGACACTCATATTATTCTAACACATTTTTTTTATGAATGGTATAATTAAGCGAAGGAAGTGATTTTATGTATCGTATAAAAAATGATAGTGAACACATGATTGAAATAGAGAAATCTAAATTTACTACATACTTATTTCGCATATTCAAAGAAGAAGATGCAAAGCTTTATATTCAACAAATTAAGAAGATGCACCCTAGCGCAAATCATCATTGTTATGCCTTTATCATAGGCGATAATAAAGAAATACAACGAAGTAATGACGATGGTGAACCAAGTGGAACGGCTGGCTTACCCATGCTAGAAAGCTTACGCAAAAACGATATGCAAGACACCCTTGCTATTTGTGTACGTTATTTTGGTGGTATCAAACTTGGTGCCGGTGGTCTCATTCGTGCCTATTCTAAATCCGTATCACTCGCACTACAACACACGATCATTACTAAATCATTATATACAAGCGTCTATCGCCTTACATTTACATATGATTTTATTAATCAAATAGATTATTATTTCCACTCTCACAATATTTGTGTGCTTGATAAATCATATGATGTAGAAGTGACTTATGTGTATCATACCTTACATGATTGTAGTGAGGATATCATTAAAATGAGTAGTGCTAAATACAGTCCCATCTTCATAAGAAATCAGAATATAGAAGAAACAATCACACCATAAAGGAGTCACTATGTTACTAAAAGAGATAAAGAATCATGCAATCATTATTGCACCTACCCCGATACATCATCAAATACGCAAGCAATTATTATTACATGAACAAGCAGTGATTGATGTATGTATTCAAAGCATAGAAACGTTGTTCAACCCTTCTTTTACTGATACTACTACGTATGAATACTATACTAGATTATTAAGTATAAAAGATAAGGTCCATTACCAAACCCATTCACTTACTTCTCTTACATTCATTGATGAACTAAAACAGTTTGTATCGAACATGAAACAATATGATATTCATTACGATCAATTGCCATGCAATGATGAAATTGAGGAAGAACTAGCTTTTATCATCACGCATGTCTATGATATCCCTTTAGCGATTGATACCTTTAAAAGCAACCTAGATACATTTACCACGAATAAGCAGTTATATATTGTAGATACCTATACAACTTCTTACGAAACACTAGTACATGATAAATTATATGATATGGGAGCCATAAAAATACCATATACTTCAAATACTTCAAAGATAGAATATTACTCTGTATTAAATAAAAGAAAAGAAGTAGAAGCACTAGCTCAATACATCATAAAAAATGATATCGACGTTAAGGATGCCAAAATATCGATACTATCTAATGACTATATCCCTTTTATAAAAAGCATCTTTAATTTTTATAAAATACCCACGCATATTCAAAACGATACATATATTCCTTTTATCTTGCAAAAGTTTATTCATTTATTAGAGTACGCCATTCAACCTACTCAAAATAACTTAATTGAACTATTCAAACACCAAGCAATTAAAACAACTCATACAAGTGAGTTAGTTCACTATATGCAAACCTTTGAATTGGGAATTGAGCAAGAATTTACTCATGTAAGAAACAGTCAAATAAGTAGTGATATCATTGATAAATATGATTATAAACGCTTATGTACCTTAGAAGAAAAAGCCCAGGAAGCAAGAAAACAAGCACTACCGATGTTATCTTCCCTTATCCATTGTGACAACATAGAAGAATTACTAAACGTCATCGATAGCTATTTACTAGAACACCATGAATTTAAAACATCAGAAGATCGTGCAATGATGCTTCACATCAGACAAGAGATGCGTCACAGTATTAGACACTTAAACAACAAAGATGAATTACGTATACTATCAGATATCTTATCTAACAAAAGTAGTTCTTTTCCCAAAGGAGAAGGGATACAAATCACAAGTTTAAAAGATGCAGCCTTTCATTATAACTATCACTTTGTGTTAGGTTGTACACAAAGTAACTATCCCGCTATGAGCACGTTTAATTCTATCTTTAAAGAAGATTACTATCGTTGTATCCCACCTCTAACATTAGAAAACAGATACATGCTACATCTTCATAATTTAGAAAAACAACTACACACTAGTACTCATTTAGTTTGTTTCTATCCGTTATCAACGTTTGATGGAAAAGGAAAAGAAACATCACTAGAACTAGACAACATCTTACATACGAAGCCTATCAGTATTGCTGTATTAGAAACAAATCACGAATACAAAAAAGAATATACCCTTGATAAGTCCTATGCGAAACAGTTATTCTATCAAGATAATATACTGAATGGTTCAATTTCTAGTTTAGAAACGTATGCAAAATGTCCATACTCATACTTTTTAAAGTATGGTTTAAAATTGAGAGAGAAAGTAAACACTTCTTTTGATGAAACAAAAGCAGGAACACTGATTCACTATATGATGGAACACTTATTAAACGAGTATCAAAACGAGTATACCCATACAAATAAAGAAGCAATTAAAGAAATACTTCAAACTAAGATAGATGAATTAATTACTGTCTTCCCTAATAAGGAAGTATATTTAACACAATTAGCCTTGCGATTAATGGATACCATCACAACTAACTTAAAAGTATTGGATACCCATGAAGCAAATAACGTACTAAAAGAACATCTCAATGAATATAAATTTAATTACGATGTTACTTTTGATCAGTTGCAGTTACATTTATATGGGTATATTGATCGTATTGATTATAATGAAGACTTCTTTCGTATCATGGATTACAAGAGTAGTCCTAAAACATTAAAAGAAGACGATGTATTTAGTGCCATTCAACTACAATTAATGACTTACTTAGTAGTGATGGAAGAAGTATTATCTAAGAAACCCCTTGGTGCTTTCTATTATTCTTTACATCATGCAAATACAAAGATGGAATATGCCAAACTGAAGAAACGTCCTTTGGGTTATCAATTTTATAAAGAAGACGATAAAATTGATGCCTTTCATAAAACAAAGAAACTAGATGGTTGGATTTGTAGTGAACATGTAGAAGTCTTAGATGAAAGTGGGACTTATATCAAAGGAATGAGTACTACTAAAGCTCACGGCTTAAGTGCTAAGACTATCTATGACTATGATCATTTAAAATCATATGTACTAGAAATATATCGACAATTAACGAATGATATTTTAGATGCTAAAATTGATTGTGTAAGCGTGGAGCATGCCTGCACTTATTGTCCATACGCAAGTTTATGTCTACACAACAATCAACCAAAAAATAAGAAAGAAATGATTGAAGTAAGTGAAGAACTATACCTTAAAGGAGGAAGAAAGAATGCCTAAATGGAGTGAACAACAAGAAAAAGCTATTTACACTTTAGATAAAAACATTCTGGTAAGTGCAAGTGCTGGTAGTGGTAAAACTACTGTCTTAATTGCTAGATTACTACATTTAGTAAAAGATAAGAAAGTACCTATCGATACTATTTTAGCGATGACCTTTACGGAAGCTGCCGCAAATGAAATGAAAAAAAGACTTGCTGTTTCTCTACAAGATGCCATTCAATCAAGTGATGAGGAAGAAGAAAGAAAGTACCTGAATCAACAACTAGCAAATATGTCTAAAGCTTATATTTCTACAATTCATGGGTTTTGTCTACGTATCATTGAAAACTATTATTATATGATAGGCATCGATAAAAAACGTACGACCAACATCCTTGATGATGCAACAAAATCGCAACTACTAGAAGAAAGTATGAATTCAAGCTTAATCAAATACAAAGATCATCCATTAATGTTAGATGTATTACGACTGTTTTCTCCTCGAGCAGATGACAATAAGCCATTAAAACAAAGTATTCTTAAGTTATTCTATTTGGCTAATTCAAAAAGTAAGCCTACTCAGTTTTTAGAAGCCTGTAAAGGTAGTACGCTCACTTGCATTCATGATTATTCAAGTGACATTAAAACTTACTTTTTTGATTATTTATTAGTTCAAAATGATTTAATTCTAAACAAGTTAGAAATAAGAAAACAAATAGACGATGGTGAACAACTTCCTTTCATTGTAGAAAAAATAGGATCGTTACAAACTGGTAGAGCACACTTAATAAATCATGAGTATATGATGTATAAAGATATCTTTTTTAAACAAAGTATTATTCTAATTAAAAAGATAAAAGATATCGATGAATCAGACATCCTTAAAAAAGAAATAGAAGCTATTGAAAGTAGTTTACATAGTATTCTATTTGATGAACAACAATTCATATCTTATACAAATAACAACCATCCTATCCTATGCTTATTGTGCGACATCGTGTTGGAAGTGATCACTCAATACAATGAAAAAAAAGAGATGATACGTGGTATTGATTTCGATGATATGGAACAATTTGCCCTACGTATCTTACAAGCTAGTGATTCTTATATAGCCAAAAAGTATCAACAACACTTTTATGAAATTATGGTCGATGAATTTCAAGATAGTAATGATGTACAAGCAGAATTAGTAAACCTAATATGCAAAGTAAATAATGTATTTAGAGTAGGTGATATCAAACAATCTATTTATGGATTTAGACATGCCACTCCCGCTATCATGAAATCATTAATGAAAAACAAGCAAGTACATGATGAAGTAATCTTTTTAAGTAGCAATTATAGATCTAAGAAAAGTATTGTTGACTTCAATAATTACTTATATACTGCACTCATGAATGTGGATGGATTTTCAAAAGCATTTAACGAACATGATGCTACCCAAACTGGATTACCTTCACAAGCACAAGATAACTGTGCCATAGAATTGCATTTAATTAATGATAAAAGCATAAATGAAGATCGCTTTGATAAATTAAGTAAAGATGAATTAAAATCTTCTTATATTGTAAATCAAATGTTACGTCTAAAAAGTGAAAAAGGCTATGACTTCAAAGATTTCGTTGTATTGACTAGACAAAATGACAAAGCCTTTTCATTAAAAAAAGCATTTGATGACTACGCTATTCCCTACTTCATCAATATGAAGGATGGATTTTATCATTCTCGTGCCATTACCTTTGTATCTAATTTCTTAAAGGCGCTTGAGAATCCACACGATGATTTATGTATGTGCGCATTATTACTATCTCCTTTCTTTGCCTTCACGAATAATGATTTAGCGTTGGCAAAACTAAACAAAGGAGACGATAGCTTTTATACTTATTTTAAACAAATAGGTCGAATTGATTCTTTTACTAGTTTAAAACAAACATTAACTCAAATTCAAATGAGTGATTTACTAGAAAAGATATATCACTTCAATCAGTATTACTTCAGCTACACTAGTGCACAAGAAAAATCAAATCTTGATAAACTATTAGAACTTACTTATCTTCAACAAAGTAAACAAGCTCTAACATTGCCTTTGTTTTTAGAAATGTTGGAGAAAAACAAGGATACTAAAGTAGGGGAAGCCATTCCTATTGGACTTCAAGACGATGTAGTTAGAGTAATGAGTATTCACCAATCCAAAGGACTTCAATTCCCTGTGGTATTCCTATATTCAAGAGAATCTATTCGAATAATGGATACGAGTGGTCTGATCAACTATGATGCAAACCTTCATATTGGACTTCATTATATGAATCAGCGTAATCGTATTTTATATCCTACAATAGAGCGCATCGCTATTAATCATAAGATTACTAAAAATGCATTAGAAGAAGAAATGCGTATCTTATACGTTGCTACTACTCGTGCCCAAAATGAAATGTATATTGTAGATTGTGCAAAAACAATTGATAACCACCCGCTAAATGCGACACAATTATACAACAACAGTGGCTATACTAAATGGATAACACAAGCCTTCCATACCCCTATGCCAGACTTATTTAACATCTACCAAATCGATGCTTTATGGGAAAACATAGCACTTGATAAAGTAGATGCTAAGATGCATACCATCCAAAGTTATAATAAAAAATGCGATCACTTAACAAGTGTCGCACCAAGTGAAAAAGAAGTTGTTTCAATGAAACCAAGCAGCTTCGTATTAAACGAAGATACCTATTTAGAACGTGGAAACAACCTGCATAGAATGGTGGAAGTACTACCAAACTCTGTGAGTGCAAGTACAATTGAACAATATGCAAATGCCCATCACATTGTACTATCTAGTAAAGATTCACAAGCCTTATTAGCGTTATACCAAAATCAAATTTTTATAAACTGTTTAACAAAAGAAGTATTCCATGAATTGAGTTTTATGACACAAAAAGACAATCAAATAATCCATGGATATATGGATTTCGTTTCTATCAGTGATTCTTCACTTGTCTTAATCGACTTTAAATCAGATCGAAACGTGGATAATGATATCTTGATTGCACGTTACCAAAGCCAAATTGATACGTATTATGAAGCATTATTAGTAATGTATCCGATGCATCTGATTGAAACATATATTTATAGTTTTTCGCTACAACGTATGATAAAAATTCATTAGTAACCCATACTAAGAAAGGTGATTAAATGAAAGTAAACAAACATCTTTATATAAGTATATTCTGTATTGTAGTTGCGCTTCTCATTTATGTGAGTTACGCTTATTTTAACTGTAGCTATGATTCTGTTATTTATGAATATTTTTATGAACATAGGAATAACACAGTCGTTACGTTTATAAAATTCGCTAGTGGATTCGGTGGTTACTATATGGCGATTATCCTTATTATCTTATTGTTGTCTAACGTAATGAAACAACGAATTAAATATATGATGCTAATAAATATAGCACTGAACACTATGCTAAATTTATCCTTAAAAAGTTTCATTCAAAGAGCGCGTCCTTATGCACCCGCAATTGAAATAAGTGGATATTCATTTCCTAGTGGTCACGCTATGGCATCGACTGCCTTTTATGGATACCTTATTTATATCGTAAGTCAATCAAACGTTCGCTATAAACCTTTGATTTATACAGCAGGTATCTTTGTTATTGCAGTTGTCTGTTTTTCTAGAATATATTTAGGAGTTCATTATACTAGTGATGTACTAGCAGGTATCTTTATATCACTCTCCTATTTACACTTACTTATCTATTATACAAAGAAAGTACATGCATAGTACAGTTAAGTTATCGTTACTAAAAAGGACAGAACACAATGAAATATTGAGTTCTGTCCTTTTATTATGCAATGATTGTTTAGTATTGAATATACACAAATGCTTTCACACCTTTCTTCTTTTTAGATTCTGTTTCATTTGTACACACTCTGCTAATACTTTATCAATTCCTTCATCGGCTACCCACTCTAATATGACTTCTTCCAAATAACTTCCAGGTTTCACTTCCAATAGCTCTCTCAATTTTTGCATTTCGTCGTATTTTATCTTCATAGTGTGTATTATATCACAGTATACTCCTTATATATATATTACAATTGTTAATCGTTCGACATAAAACGACAATATTTTATAAGCATATATGTATGCTTTTCTTATGAAATACGATAAGATATAGATAGAGGTGTGATGATGAACCAATTTATATGTTATCCAAAATGCAGTACTTGCATAAAAGCTAAAAAATACTTAGAAGGCAACGAGATTACTTTCACATTAAGAGATATTAAAGAAGATCGATTAAATGCAACTGAACTTCGTAACTTACACGTGCAAAGCAATCTTCCATTAAAGCGTTTTTTTAATACGAGTGGATTAAAATACAAAGAATTACAATTAAAAGATAAGTTAGCCACAATGAGTGAAGATGAACAATACGAGTTACTTGCTAGTGATGGAATGTTAGTAAAACGTCCTATCTTTGTTGATGATACTCATGTTTTTGTTGGGTTCAAAGAAGTTGAATACCAAAAACTATTAAACGTATGATATACTAATAGAAAGAAGGTGATAATATGCAATTAGGAGAATCATTAGAAGATTACTTAGAATGTATCTATATCTTGCATCTACAAGGTAAGGTTCGCTCTATTGACGTATCTAAACGTCTTGAAGTTTCTAAACCAAGTGTAAATAAAGCAGTTAATGTATTAAAAGAAAAGAATTTATTAACGCAAGAATCTTATGGAGATATTCGATTAACTCAAGCCGGTATTGATATGGCTAAAGGCATCTTAAATCGCCATCTAACAATTACTAAGTTTTTAAAAGAAATATTAAATGTTTCAGATGTGAATGCTGAAACTGATGCATGTAAAATTGAACACATCATTAGTGATGAAACATTTAATCAAATGATTAAATTATTAGAAAAATAGCCCGCTATCACTAGCGAGCTTTTTTTTATTTTAATTCAAAGTGTGATTTTGGTACAAAACATAATGGACAAGTATAATCCTCAGCTTCCTGTTCGAAATCACTACCATCATATACATATCCACAGACCGAACATACCCATTTAGGTATATCTGCAACTACTACTTCTTCTTGATAGGTAGGTGCTTTTTTAGGAGCCTTCCCTTTTACCACATTATGATAGTACTCATAAGTCATTGCTTTTTCATTGTTGTTTACTTGTGAATCTACCACTTTTGATAAGAAGATTGTGTGCGTATCAGCATCTAATGTAGATACTACTTCACAGTATAAGTGAGAAATAGCTCCCTGTTTAACCACAGGTAACTCATGATATTGCATCACTTCAATGTTTTCCCATTTATTATTGTCTTTACTACTAATAAACCCTAAACTAGGGATTACATTGGCATCGACTTGTTCTGATAACACAGAAATACTAAATTTTTTCTTTCTTTCTAATAATTCATGCGTATAGTTTTCTTTATTCATACTAATCGCAATCATAGGACCTACTGAATTAATTTGAAACGTAGTATTAATAATACAACCACAATCTCTTTCATCATCCTTAACTCCTACTGCATACAATCCATAACTTAATGGATATAGCGCTTTCATGTCCATATTATAAATCCTCCTATTGTTAACTATAGTATACACTTAAATGTGAATGAGCACTATGATAGTGCCTAGCTAAATTAATTACTTTCGATAGCCTCACAAACAGAGGTTATAAAATTTTTATCTGCTCCCCATGTAATGTTCAACAAACCTTCTGCTGATGCACCTGACATCACAATGATATCATGATCGACTACTGAATTTGAATATACGCTAATACTACAACACGCAACATTGTTATTACGCATAAAATATTTTTCAACTAAGATACTAGTTAAATTATCTTTCTTTTCTATTGAATAGCTGATGCTTAATCCGATGTTTGAAATACGCCTTAATACTTGTTCTATATTTAATACGCCACTTACTTTCAATATTTTAGTTTCCATTAGCTTCTCCTTAGCCTTTAATTACCATTGCCAATACAGCGATATCTGCTGGGTTTACCCCACTAATTCTACTTGCTTGACCTAAGGTAACAGGTTGTACTTGTTTTAGTTTCTGGTGTGCTTCTAGTGATAAGTTATTAATTTCATCATAATTAATATGACTAGGAATCTTTAATGCATCCATACTTTTTAACTTGTCTGCTTCTTTTAATGCCTTAACGATATATCCTTCATATTTAACATTTATTTCAATGGCTTGTCCCACTTCTCGATCAATACTAAATCCTAAATAGGGTTCCATCTCTTTCAATGTTACTCTTGGTCTCTTTAATAATTCAAGTCCAGAAATTCCTTCACTTAGTACACCATATCCAATGGTCTGAATATAATCATTTATTTCACTTTTGGGAGTAAACCTAATTTCTTTTAGTTTTTCTTTCATCAGCTGAATGTTTTCTTGTTTTGTTGTATACATTTCATATCTTGCATCACTCAACAATCCAATATGATGACCGTGTTCACTTAGTCTTTCATCTGCATTATCATGTCTTAATAGTAATCGATATTCACTACGACTTGTCAATAATCGATATGGCTCTAATGTTCCTTTACTACATAAATCATCAATTAACACACCTAAGTAAGCTTCATCTCTTCTTAGTATGAAAGGTTCTTTTCCATCTAATTTTAAACAGGCATTAATAGCAGCAAGTAATCCTTGTCCTGCTGCTTCTTCATATCCACTTGTTCCATTGATTTGTCCTGCCGTATATAAGTTTTCCACTAGTTTATTTTCTAGTGTCACTTTCATTTGCAGTGGATTAATCGCATCATATTCAATCGCATACGCATATACTTCAATTTCTGCATTTTCTAGTCCTGGTAAAGAGCAAATCATTTTATCTTGGATATGATAAGGCATACTTGTTGAAAATCCTTGTACATACGTTGTATTTAAACTTAATGATTCAGGTTCTAAAAATAACTGATGACGTTCTTTATCATGAAAGCGTACCAGTTTATCTTCAATACTTGGACAGTATCTTGGACCTACTCCCTCGACTAATCCAGAGTACATTGCACTCTCTTTTAAATTTGAATTAATGATTTCATGAGTTAACGGACTTGTGTATGTTAAGTAACAAACAGCTTGTTCCTCAAGTGGCATAATTTCTTTTGTTTCATAAGAAAATGATACAAATTTATCTGTTCCCGGTTGTAATTCCGTTTTACTGAAGTCAATCGTATCTGTTTTCACCCTTGCAGGTGTTCCTGTTTTTAATCTAAATGTTTCCAATCCTAAATCTCTTAATGATTGCGATAATAAATTGGTTGTTGGTTCATGGTCTGGACCACTATCAATTGCTTCATGTCCGATTAGGATTTTACCACTCATGTAAGTACCACTTGTCAGTATCACTACTTTTGCATGTGCGATTTCTCCATCATGTTGTAGTACTCCTGTAATTTTATTATCTTGAGCAATTATCTTATCTATCATCATTTCTCTTACTTCAAGATTCGGTGTATTCAACACTTGTTGTTGCATATATTTTGCATACTCTAGTTTATCACTTTGTACACGTAAACATTGGACTCCTGGTCCTTTGTTTGTGTTCAACATTTTAAATTGAATTGCGGTAGCATCTGCTGCCTTCGCCATTTCTCCACCAAGTGCATCTATTTCTCTAACCACAATCCCTTTTGCTGGTCCACCAACACTTGGGTTACACGGCATCTTTGCGATATTTTCTATACTTAATGTATATAATACTGTTTTTTTGTTTAGTCTAGCACATGCTAAGGCTGCCTCTACTCCGGCATGTCCTCCACCTACTACGATAATATCTATCATTTAACCACCTACTTTGCTTATTTATTATACTATAAGAATAGATAAATGAGAAATGAAAACAAAGGATTGTTGAAGATACATTGCATTATCGAATTTGATTCCCTCTCTATCCTATATTAAATTACACCACAGTAAACAAAAAAAAGGTGCCTTTTTCGGCAACCTTTTCAATACATTAATTTTTTTCAATACACATCGCATGTGTTTTATTCAATAAGTAAGGTCTCATGTATGCTACCATATTTGATAATGGCATTACATCTGCATGTAACTCTACTCCTAATTGTTCTTCTATAAATGCTCTACGAGCCATAAAACGATCATACATTACTTTATCTTCATTTTGAATAGTTTCTCTTAGCGTTGCATCTGCTAATAAGATACCATTTTCACAAGATGATCCTGCATATGGTGCAATTCCTGGAATAATATCTACTTGTAGTAGCATTCCACTTTTTAAATTACATTTAGATCCTTGATAAACAGGACTATTTAACCATTCTTCATCTGCACATAAATGTCCTGGGTTTAATGACCAGTTGTATGTTGCTTTTGGTAGAATTTCTTCCACAAAATCATATAAATCACTACCATTCATTCCTACATGAATGGTTTTTAACCACTGTGTAATTGCATTAAAGTAAGGAATTACTAAGTCATTAAGGTATTCTTTTACTTCCATTGGTAGTTGTTCTTTATTTTCTACTAGGTAGGCTGCTCTACTTGATAATCCACCTTTATATCCTACACTCATTGAAATCTTATCACCTAACGTTAGTTTTTTGGTAGTTGGGAATACATTTGCTTTTTCAAAACGTGTTCCTGTCGCAAAGATAGTAACAATATTATTTTTTTGTCCTTCTGATTCTAACATAGATGCCATTTCTACTTCTGTTTTTCCAACAGCTACAGCATTCATTGCTTTCAACATATTATTAGCAGCTAGCACTTGTCCATATTCATAATGACGAATTTCATCAACATTATTAATGTTACGTACTCCATCCATTGGATCAATAAATACATTTGTAGCATTTACTAGATCTACATCAAATGTGCGTAACGCCTCAATCACATAGTGAGGAAGTTCAAAGCAATGACTGCTGATTTGGTATAAGTTTTTCCAACCAACAACTCCTACTTTGTTTAATCCTGAATGTATTTTTGCGTGTTCAAACATCTTGTGTAACGGTTCGTATGCATCCATCGGCTGATTCGGTAAAGAAAAATGTTGTGTCAATAATAAGGTAGAAGGTAATCTACTAAACTTCCCTATTCCCATGACTTCATTTCCAAGCATTAAATAACTTTCTCCATTGGCATGAAGGACTAATGCTGCTTCTTCAAAACGAGGAATAAATCCACATAAGTATTCAAAATTAAAACTATGTTCCACATCAGCATAGATAACTAACACATCTAAGTTTTCTGCTTTCATTCTACTGATAATATTGTTTTTTCTTTCTTCCATAGTGGCATCACTTAAGATTGTATACGGTATTGATTCGTATGCAGGTGATACTACTTCTTTATGTTTTATATGATTCATAACGTCCCTCTACTTTCTATTATAGATTACCATTTAATACTTATTTCATCAATCTTTATGTACTCCCATTCCTCGTTTATTACAAAAGTCATATACAAAAAAAGAACTACCTAGGTAGTTCTTAAACGTTGAATCTAAAGTGCATTACATCTCCATCTTTAGCTACGTATTCTTTTCCTTCTAATCTTAATTTTCCAGCTTCTTTTACTGCTGATTCACTACCTAAAGCAAAGATATCATCATATGCAAATACTTCTGCACGAATGAATCCTTTTTCAAAATCTGTATGAATAACTCCTGCACAAGCTGGTGCTTTCATTCCTTTTCTGAATGTCCATGCGCGTACTTCTTGCACTCCTGCTGTAAAGTAGGTACATAAATCTAACATATGGTAACTTGCTCTGACCACTTGGTCTAAACCACTTTCGTTAATACCTAATTCTTCTAAGAAAATTGCTTTGTCTTCTGCATCTAAAGCACTTAACTCTTCTTCTATTTTTGCACATACAGCGACTACATCATTGTTTTCGCTAGCTGCTAATTCTTTTACTTGGATAAAGTAAGGATTACTTTCAGGATCACTGATTTCATCTTCCCCCATGTTTGCAACATAGATCATTGGTTTCAACGTTAATAATTGAAATCCTTTTACTAGTTCTAGTTCAGTTGCATCTAAGTCCACACTTCTCGCTGGTTTCCCAACTTTTAATGCTTCTTTAATTTTAGCTAATACTTGTCCTTCAAGAAGCGCATCTTTTTCTTTAAGTTTTACTCTACGATCCACTTTACTTAAACTTTTATCTACACTTTGTTCATCTGCGATGACAAGTTCTAAATTAATAGTTTCAATATCACGAATTGGATCTACTGATCCATCTACATGAGTAATGTCTTCATCATCAAAACAACGAACAACATGACAAATAGCATCCGTTAAACGAATGTTACTTAAGAATTTATTTCCTAAACCTTCCCCTTTACTTGCCCCTTTGACTAATCCGGCAATATCTGTAAATTCGAATGTTGTATAAATTGCCTTTTTTGTACCTACAATTTTCACTAATTCATCTACTCGTTTATCGGCTACTTCTACAACTCCTACATTTGGTTCTATTGTCGCAAATGGATAGTTTGCTGCTTCCACTTGTGATTTTGTTATTGCGTTAAATAATGTTGATTTTCCAACGTTTGGTAATCCTACAATTCCTGCTGTTAATGCCATATTATCACTCTCTTTCAATTGTTATAGTTTACCTTTTTTTTAGCTATTAAGCAAGAAAAAAACAACTTTTTTATTGATACTATAGAATATGATATTATGATTCAGTTTCCAGTATTTACTATAGAATAGTGCAATGTCTTGCTATATGTAATTGCTATATAAAACAAAAGAGCGCTACTTAGTAGCACTCTTTACATAAACAGTAATAAGCTAATTGCCATCACCATCATTCCCATGACTAATCCATAGATAGAATGATGATGTTCTCCATATTCCCTTGCATTTGGCAATAATTGATCAAACGAAATAAAGACCATAATTCCTGCAACTACTGCAAAGATAATCCCAAATACAGCATCACTCATAATTGGCATCAATAACAACCAACCTACTAATGCCCCGATGGGTTCTGATAAACCTGACATAAATGAATACATAAAGGCTTTTTTCTTAGACCCTGTCGCATGATATACAGGAACTGCTACTGCAATTCCCTCAGGTACATTGTGAATCGCAATTGCTACAACTACAGGTATTGCTACTTCTGGTGATTGTAATGCTGCCACAAATGTTGCCAGTCCTTCAGGAAAGTTATGAATTCCAATGGCAATTGCAGTGAATACCCCCATTCTCATTAATCGACTACTACGATTCGATCCCTCAGGTGACATCGCTTCGCATATATGTTCTTCATTTTCATCATCACTTGTTGCGATACCATCACAATGTTTTATTTCATGTGGATTCTCTTCATGAGGTATCAGTTTATCAATACCTGCAATAATGAACATCCCCATAAAGAATGCTACGACGCTAATGATTGCCGCCATTTTATCTCCATATTCAACAGCTAGTGCAGTTTGTGCTTTTGGCATGATTTCCATCATTGAAACATATACCATAACTCCTGCTGAAAATCCCAGACTCACTGATAGAAATGTTTTATTATCACTCTTAGACAATACTGCTATCGCTCCTCCAATTGCTGTACATAGCCCTGCTATTAGCGTCATTAAAAACGCAATCATATAATTTTCCATATATCCCTATCCTTCTTTCTTTATGATGCTAGATTAGCTTTAATTAAAAGATTCATCTGTACATCATTTTATCAACTAGCACATGTGAATCATAACTAGTCTCTCTCTAGTTTACTACCTTCTATACTTAAATATGACTTTACCCTAGTGTATCACAATAGCCAATCACTTGTACTTATTATGCAAGTAGTATCACTCTAGTGTTACTCTTTTTAATTAAAAAGGAGAATTGCACGCCAGTACAGAACTCTCCTTTTCATATATTCAATAATTTGCATTCAAACTGTTTATAAAAGAAGGATGAATACCTCTACTTATGACAAGAGCCACAAGAGTTACGTGCCTTAGCACATGCACTTGCTGAGGAACATCCTACACATTTGACTCCACGACGTTTTGCACGCACGATATAAGCAAATGCTAATATCATGATCGTTGCTATAATTCCAAACAATATTATATTTTCCATCTGTGTACCTCCTCATATATATTAATATTTATTTAATGATGTATCTTTAATGCTTTTATTTCCTTTGTGGATTAAATATCCAACAATGCTTAACAGTACTACAACAATAACTAATCCAAAGAAGAATCCATCACCTAATGTTCCAGTAGTAAACAGTGTTCCCACTTGATAAACAATGAAGGCTGCTACATATCCAACACCCAATTGTAGACTTACTCCTCCGATTAACCATTTTTTACTTTGCATTTCTGAATTCATAGCTCCAATTGCGGCAAAGCAGGGTGGGGTAAATAAGTTGAAGATTAAATATGCTAGTGCTGCAACTGCACTCAATCCCATTACTGATGCTACATCACTTGATCCTCCAACTAATACTTTTTCTTCTGTATCAATGAAATTCGTAATTCCATACACAACCGCTAACGTACCAACTACATTTTCTTTCGCGATAAATCCAGTGATTGCTGCTGCTGCTAATTGCCATACACCGAACCCTAATGGAACAAATAATAAGGCAAATGGTGAAGCAATTGATGCTAGTATTGAAGACTGTTCTGCTCCTTCTGCAACCAATTCTAGTTGCCAGTTAAAGCTTTGCATAATTTGAATGATGGCATTACAAAGTAAGATAATTGTCCCTGCTTTAATAATGAATGATTTCGCTCTATCTAACATTGATAATGTTGCAGCTTTAATGCTTGGCATTTTATATTCAGGTAATTCCATAATAAAGAATGATTTTCTATATTTAGTACCTGTTATTTTTTGTGTTAACAAAGCACCTAGAATAATCAATGCAATTCCTAGGAAATACATAGAGGTTCCTACCCATGATGCATCTTCAAAGAACACTCCTGCAAATAAGGCGATCACTGGAAGTTTAGCACCACAAGGCATGAATGGTGTCAACATTGCTGTTGTTCTTCTTTCTCGCTCATTTTTAATTGTACGAGACGCCATAATTCCTGGAATGGCACATCCTGTTCCAATAATCATTGGGATAATTGATTTCCCTGATAGTCCTACTTTCTTAAAGAAGCGATCCATCACTACAGCAACTCTTGCCATATATCCACAATCTTCTAATAAGGCAATTAGGAAATACATTACCATAACTAGTGGTAAGAAACCTACCACAGCTCCTACTCCACCAATAATTCCATCAATCAATAATGATTGTAAGAAGGGAGAAGCTCCTTCAACTAAAGTTCCTACATAGGCTCCAAAACTTTCAATATATCCTACTAAATAGTCTGCGATATATGGACCTAAGTACGTTTGTGAAATTGAAAATACACCCCACATCACTACTGCAAAAATAGGAATACCTAACCATTTATGAGCCAATACTGAATCCAGCTTGTCTTGTGAATTTTTATCACTTGTCAGTACTTTTCTTGTTTCTACAGTGGAAACTATTGAATTTACAAAGCTAAATCGTTGACGATCTGCTACGACTACTTCTTGTTTATCCGCTAAGTTAATCTTTGCTTGTGTATACGGAGCTTTTTGAGTGATCCCTACAACAGCGATTGCGTTCTTTACTAATTCTTGTAGTCCCGTTCCTGAAGTAGAAATCGTACTTACTACTGGACAATTCATTTGTTTTGATAATTTTTCGATATCAATAATTGTTTCTTTTTTACTATTTATATCACTTTTATTTAAAGCGATTACCACGGGAATTCCTAGTTCGAGTAATTGTGTTGTGAAAAACATACTGCGACTAAGATTTGTTGCATCAATAATATTTACTAACACATCTATTTCAGCATTTTTTACATAGTCACTTGTGATACTTTCTTCAGAAGTAAATGGTGACATCGAATAGGCCCCTGGTAAATCAATTGCAATTACCTTGTTACCTGCTGCATAGGTATTTTTCAATGCGCTCTCTCTTTTATCTACAGTCACTCCTGCCCAGTTACCTGCTCTCTCATTTTTTCCTGTTAATGCATTATACAGTGTAGTTTTCCCACTATTGGGATTCCCAGTTAATGCAATTCTAATTTCTTTATTTTTCATAAACTCCCCTTTTTAAGTTATATACAACTAACTTTAATTTCAAAATAAAACCGTTCCTACGAACAGTTGCTTATTACTCAATTACTTGAATAAGTTCTGCTAAATTTTTATCTATATTATATCTTCCATCTCGTATTGAGATTACTAAATTTCCACTAATTTGTGAAATAAGAGAAATACGTTCTCCTGCATAACAACCTAATGTGAACAAGAAATCTGTTAATTCATCATCTTGATTAGATATTGATTCTACAATATAAGAATTACCAATACTTCCTTGCGCTAATGTCATAACTTACCTCCCGCTGTCAGATTCATAGAGTTAGACCTATCTAACACACACAAATGTTACCATGAGGTAACATTTGTGTCAATAATTATTTTATCAAATTATTAATTATATAGTAAAGGAACACGCTATCATTTATTTCCCACCTAACATCTAAGCAAATATTATCGGTATTCATCAGTTTGTAAACATTTAAACCCTAGATAATCTGTAGTCACCAACTGATTTATATTTGTTGGTTTTGCCATTAAAAACACTAATATTTTTTATACAAATTAGTTGGAAAATTTCTTATTCTATAAAAAATAAAAAAGTCCCCTCTTTCACTAGACTAGAAAGCTAGAGAAAAAGGATACTTTTATCAATACTGATTAAATAATTTTCAATTCTGTTTCGCTATCAAAAAAATGAACTTTACTTAAATCAAAGGTGATGTCAACATCATCATGAGATTTCACACCTAAGCGCGCAGCTACTTTTGCGATTAACTTTTGTCCATCGACACTACCATGTAAAATATATTCATGTCCTAGTAATTCACTCACATCTACTTTGAATGTAAAATGAGCTGTTGGATATGTATCGGCTACAATCCCTTCTCCATGTATATCTTCTGGTCGTATTCCCAAAACAAGTTCTTTTCCTTCATATGCTTTTAAATCTTCTACATACATATCTGGTAAGTCGATTTTTTTATCATTAATGATAAATTGTTTATTTGCGTATATACCACGAATGAAATTGGTTGCTGGTGCACCTACAAAGCTAGCAACAAAGATATTTGCAGGGTTATTGTAAATTTCAGAAGGTGTTCCCATTTGTTGGATATACCCATCTTTCATAACCACAATTCGAGAAGCCATAGTCATAGCTTCCGTTTGATCATGTGTTACATATACAGTAGTTGCTCCAATACGTTCATGTAATTTGATGATCTCAGAACGCATTTGCACACGTAGTTTCGCATCTAAATTACTTAAAGGTTCATCCATCAAGAATACCTTAGCATTCCTTACAATAGCTCTACCAAGTGCTACACGCTGTCTTTGACCACCTGATAACGCTTTTGGCTTACGATCTAAGTATTGCTCTATCTCTAATACACGTGCAGCTTCTTTAACACGTTTATCAATTTCTTCTTTTGGAGTCTTTTTAATTTTCAATCCAAACGCCATATTATCATACACACTCATGTGTGGATATAGTGCATACGACTGAAACACCATTGCAATATCACGATCTTTAGGAGCAATATCATTCACTAATTTATCATCAATGTATAATTCTCCTTTAGTGATATCTTCTAATCCAGCTATCATACGTAACGTCGTACTTTTCCCACATCCACTTGGACCTACAAAAACGATAAATTCTTTATCTTTGATATCTAAATTAAAATCGAAAACTGCTTGTACATTATTATCATATACCTTATCAATATTTTTTAAAGTTAAATTTGCCATATGTCCTCCTACTTAAATCGTTTGTTATAAGTATATAATATACTTATCAAACCAGCTAAACCTAATAACTGCGCTCCTAATCCTGCATACCCTATATTTTTTTGTCCTACAAAGACGAGGATAATTGATATAATGAAAATTAGTATTAAGCTTAAATTTTGTAATTTATCTTTCATCATTGCACCCTTAATCCTTTAATCCACCAAGGGTCATCCCTTGTGTTAATTTTTTCTGTACCATTATATACAAAATTAAGGTAGGCAACATTACAATTACTAATCCTGCATACATCATTCCATACTCCGCTTTTCCACGTGCTGCTTGCATTAAATTCATTAATCCTACTGGTAATGTTTTAGATGTCCCCGGCATTAATGTCAACGCAATTATATACTCATTCCAAAAAGCCAAGAAGTTAAATAAAATAACTGTAACGATACTTGGTTTTGCCATTGGAATCATGACTTTGAACATTGTTTTAAAATATCCACAACCATCAATCAATGCTGCTTCTTCATATGCCTTAGGCAGAGTTCTAAAGTATCCACTTAACAGATAAACAGTAAATGGAATTGCTGTCGCTGCATACACCAACGCTAACACAAATATATTATCTAAAAAGAATCCATCTCCAAATAAATTATATATAAAATCATCCCAACCTAGTAACATTAAGAAGATAGGTACAACAATATAATTTACGTTAATGAATAACCCAGCCATCATAGCTGTATTCATGAATTTTCTTCCTCTAAATTCAAATCTTGCTAATACGTAAGATGCAGGCAATGCCACAACCAATAATATAATCAATCCTAATCCTGTTGCAATCACTGAATTTATGAAATATTGTCCCATATTAGCTTTTTCAAACGCATTCACAAAGTTGCTAAACTGAATACTTGCTGGAATCGTCCACGGACTTCCATAGAATTCTGAATTATGTTTTACTGATGCCATAAACACCCAAACCACGGGAACGATAATTGAAATCGCAAGCGTTATTAATGCGACATAAATGAAGATTTTATACAGACGTTCTGCACTCATACTTTTTTTGTTTTTCACTTGCTTTCCCCCTAAAATTCTAACGGTTCTCTCTCTGTTGCTTTACTTACAAGTGCACTTAAAACAAAAGAGAATAAGAAGATAATTACACCAATGGCCATACCATAACCATAAGATGCATTTGAATATGCTTGTTTATACATGTAACTAAGTACTGTTTCACTTACGCCACCTGGACCTGAACCAAATACTTTAACAAAAAGGAAACTTAAATTGATACAACTAATAATAAAGAATGTTAATGTAGTTCTTATATTCGACCAAATAAGTGGTAATGTGATAGAAAAGAATTGTTTGATTTTCCCTGCTCCTTCAAGAGATGCAGCCTCATATAGATGCTCAGGAATAGAACTCATACTAGCCATATACATTACCATGTAGTATCCTATTGCCTGCCATATCATCGCTCCCGATATAGCGTATAACATAATATTTGGATCTCCTAAATATTTTGTCGTTTCCCATGTCTCGGGACGAAATAGTGATTCTATACTATTTAAAAGCCCATTTGTTGAAGGATCGTAAATAGCAGTGAATATTGATGCAATTACTACTACAGATAAAATATTAGGAATATAGAATATTATTCTAAAAAAGTTTTGTCCTTTAACTTTTTCTCTTACAAGTATACTTGCAAACAATATCGAAAATACCATTGTAACTATCGTTACTACTACAATTAAGAAGATTGTATTTTGAAGTGCCTGAATGAAATTCATGTCTTCAAAAAGAATTTTAAAATTATTTAGACCTACAAACTCTTTATTTGCAGATAACCCACCCCATTTTAAAGTTGACATCCAAAATACATTAAGCGTTGGAATAATCATAAAAACTGTAAATAAAATGATTGCAGGAGCTAAACAAACAGCAATAAACCTTCTTTTTTCTTTCTTTTTGTTCATAACTTGACCCCTTTTTTTCTCTAAAATAGCGGTGTATAACACCGCTATCAATAATACATATTTAATTATAACTTATATTTAATTAATCGTTATATTTTTTTACCGCTTCAATAACACTTGCATGCCATTCTGCAACAGTTTTAGTTCCATTAACAACTTCGTTAACAGTTCCATATAAAATTCCTTCAGCACTTGTTAAATCAACACCTTCAACTGTATCTTTGAACACAAATCCAACTGGGTTAGATTTTGCTCCATTATCGTATACAGAGTAGAATAAGATATTAGCATCGCCTTCACTCATAATTTTTGTTGATGCAGTAGTAATAGGCATAACTGCTCCAGGATTGTATTCATCTTCAATTATATTATTATCTGCATCCGTTTTTGGAGCACCATATTTGTAGAATAAACTAGCTGCTTCATCACTATACATAAATGCAATAAATTCTTTAGCTAACTCTTGGTTTTCTGCATCGCTAGGAATATACACTTGTTCAACAAACGCTGTTGAGTAAGCATCTCCTTCAGCTCCTACTTTAGGTAATGCAGTGAATCCCCATTCGAATCCTTCAACTTTTGGAGCATCTGCCATTTCACCTGGTAACCAAGTTCCATTTGGAATAAATAAAGCTTCATTATCTAAAATTAATTGTTGGTTTTTAGTAAATGATTCTTTGTTCGCATTAGCTACTGTATTTTCTTCTGTATATGTTGCTAATTTAGAAACGATTTCAAACGCTTGTTTAACTTCATCGCTTTCCCAAGCTTCTGTGTCATAGTTCATTAATTCAGTATATGTTTCTGATCCTGCGGTAACATTTAATAATGCTGAGAAGAATGCATCAAAGTAACCAGTTGTTGGATACGTGAATAACGCGATTCCTTCTGCTTTTGCTTTGTCTCCTAATTCCCACATTTCATCCCAAGTCGTTGGTACTTCCCAACCTTTTTCTTCGAATAAACCTGCATTAAAGAATAATCCACATGGTCCATAGTTAATAGGTGCTAAGTACATATTACCATCTCCATAAGGACTTGAAGTTAATGCTTCAGTAAATCCTGGAAGAATTTTTTCTTCTACTGTTACGTCTTCTCCAGGTACTGTCATTTCTAATACATCAGAAATATCAGCTATTTGTTTTTCAGCTACCATTGTATCTGTTAATCTACCTTCTGCCCCTAATGATAAGTATACTAAATCCGGTACATCTTGTCCTGAAGTTAATACTGGACGTAACGTTTCAGAAATATTTTTTTCTAATGTTAACTCTACTTTAACATCATTTTGTTCTTCAAATACTTTTACAACCTCTTCCCATCCCTTAGTTCCGTATCCCCCATCTAATCCTGAAATTTTTAAAACTTTTTCATCTGACCCACTGTCACCGCTACCGCATGCAGCTAATGATAGTGTCATTAGTCCGACCATACAAACTGATAATAACTTTTTCATAGTCTTTATTCCTCCTCGTTAGTATCTCTACCCTCATATCTTATCCAAATGCTAGCGCTTACACAATACATATCTTGTCTTATTTTTTATATATATTGCTAATATTATATTTACACAATATCTTATACTTATGAAATAAAAATTATTTTTGATTTCATTGAATTACCATAAATTTACATTCTTAAGAAATATTGAACCATTTTATTTCAGATTCTTTTAATATCACCTTGAATTCTGTTCCATCCCCTTTGTATACAATAGATTCTTGTGGCATATATGTATTATTTACAACACAGAAACTATTCGTACTAGGGTATACATTTACTTCTACATTATAGTTGTCAGCATACCATTTTTTAATTTCATCTTGCTTACCTGCTGCATAATATAAACTGCGGTATAGTAAACGTGAATTCTCGAAACTGAACGGTAATCCTGATAAATAAACACTATGTCCTTTACCATACGTATTCACTGCAGCATTTACAGTTTTATTTGTTAATCGTACTACCTGCGTATTTCGCAATGCATAAATATTTTTCATTTCTTCACCAAAACTAGCATCTTGAGATAATTGTTCACTTATAAAGTGAGGTTTTTCATCCCAGTTATATTTATCCGTTGATAATGAGAATCCCAATTCTTTATCCACTCCTAAAACATCATATAATTGGAAATACTTACCTTCTTTTTGGTAGGCACTTGGTTCTCCAATTCCAATAAATCCTCCACCTTCATAGATGAACTTACGAAGGGCACAAACAATTCGTGGATCACTCCAATATTCTCCACCACTAAATGCATCATATGCTTCTCCAACATTAATAATTACTCCAGCATCATCTAAACAACTTGAATCATTTAATATATCATCAAAACTCATAAAATTAACATCAAAAGGCATTCCACTTAATGATTCTAAAACACCTGAATAAGAATAGTATTCTTTGTATGATAGGGCATGAGCACTCATATGACTTCCCCAACTACGTACTTCACCCCAGCAATTTAATACTGTTACTTTGAATGGCATCACCAACGGTTGTAACCCATTAACATTATCATAAAGTTCTCTAAATTCACCACAAACCGAAGTTACATAATCAATAAAATCAGGGAATTGTAATGCTAGTTTTAAATACCCTCCATAACCAATACGATCTACAGGTTTACGCAAGATTGCTCTCCTTGCCGTAACCCAGTTTTCCTTCGCTTCTTTAATTGGGTTTCCACCTTCATAAAAAGTATCAGGGAAAAAGTATGGTAAGAATCTTCCCTCTGTATATTTAACTCCTGGAATATCGGAAATTAAACGTAGTGTTGTTCCATTACCAACTGAACCAACTACTGAATCAATATTCAAGTCCTTAAAGTATTTTCCAAACGGCTCTGTTCCAATCCAGTGGTCACCTAAAAACATCATGACTTCTTTTCCACCTTCGTGTGTTAACGTTACGAATTTTTTTATTAACTCAGCAACTTCACGTTGTTGAAAATCAATAAAATCTTTATATTCTTTTGTTGGCACACAGAATGTTGTATTATGATATCCTTGATTAATGATAAATTCAGGACGGAATGTATATCCCACCTCTGCTTCAAATTTTTTAAGAATATATGGACTTACACTTGCACTATACCCAAACCAATCAACAAATTTTTCACGTGCGTATTCATCAAACATCAATGTAAACTGATGGAAGAATGTCGTATACCGAATTACATCAGTTTCTGGATGTTCTTTCATCCAACGCTCTAATTTTTTCAATACATACTCTTGTGTTTTAGGTAAACGAACATCATATGTCATTTGATGTTCTTCTCCTTCCCAACCATTTGTTAGAGAATTATACATATGTACTGGATCCCATACAACAAACGCTAAAAAGCTTACTGTGTAGCTATGAAATAAAATAGCATTTTCTATGATTACTTCACATGTTTCTTCATCATATGACCATGCATCGCAACTAACTACTTCGCCAGTAGTACGATCCATAACTTCCCACCAACGCTTAATGTCGTGAATGGTATTTGGCTTTAATTGATCTTTATAATAATGTTCCATAATTTTAATTCGAACCGTTTCGCTATTTGCACAGATAAATTCACTCATTAAATACATTTGTTGTATTTCATCAGGATTTTTTATTGCCCATTCATTATCTTTACGAGTTGTGTAATAAGTTGCATACTTTTTCACATCTAAATCTTTAAACTGCTCCGGCATTACTGTTCCATCACAATCACGAATGGCATCTGCACCCCAAGTTTCTATGATACGTAATGTATCTTCAATAACATCGGCATCTGTTGGAACGGTTACACGTCCACGTTTTTTTTCCATGTCAATTCTCCTTTTTCTGTTCTCATATGACTCCATAATACAAATTCAAAATTAGACTGTCAATATTACTATTTTATAGGAGACCAAGTAGAAAACAACATATATAAAAGATATCAAAAATAAGTGTAATAAAACATAGTATATATATATATATAAAAGTTTTTTTATATATATTGCTCATTTCTGTTTTTTACAATATAATAGAATTATTAAATATATTTTCCATGAATTTCAATGGAACTTTGGAGGTTTTTATGAGTAATAAGCGCTACGATATAAAAGATCAGAAATTAGAAAAAATGAATGTTCAACTGTTATATATAACACAAGCAAAATATGATGTTGATTGGCATAGTATCAAACATACTCATCATTTTACAGAACTATTTTATGTAATTAGAGGAAAAGGAAGTTTTTTAGTAGAAAACGAACAATTCCCTGTAAAGGAAGATGACCTTATTGTTGTAAACCCTAATGTTTCTCATACTGAAATTAGTAATCCTGATACACCGCTAGAATACATTGTTTTGGGAATTAGTGGATTACAATTTTTAAGTGACGATGGAACTGGTTTTTATGATTACAGTATTCATAACTACTACAATTATAAACACGAAGTTTTATTTTATTTACGTACACTTGTAGAAGAGATTAAAAATGAAGATGAGAACTTTGGAATTATATCTCAAAATCTTTTAGAAATACTAATTTTAAATATTGTACGTCGTACAAAAAACAATATTTTAATTAAGCCAACAACAAAAGTAAACAAAGAGTGTCGCTTCATTGAACAATACATAAACGAGCATTTTTCTGAAGATATTACACTTCAAAAGTTAAGTAACCTTACGTACTTAAATAAATATTATATTGTTCATGTATTCAAAAAATACAAGGGATTATCACCCATCAATTACTTAATTGAAAGACGTATACACGAAGCTAAAAAATTATTAGAAACTACAAATTATTCTGTTTCTAAAGTGGCAGAAATTTCCGGATTCTCATCACAATCTTATTTCTCTCAAATATTCAAAAAAGAAATGAATATGACACCCAATCAATATCGAAAAATCATGGAGAAACACAATAAAATTAATGACTAGAAAGTAAAAGATGCAGGTTGAAATGTTCAACCTGCATCTTTTTATTTTATAGTAAACCTACTCTTTTGAAAATAACATCTACATTTCTAATTTGATATGTAGGATCGAAACAATCTTCAATTTCTTCATTTGTTAACGTTGCTGTCACTTTTAGATCTGACATCATTAACTCTTTAAATTCAATTTTTTCTTCCCATGATTTAATCGCATTTGGTTGTACTGTATCGTACGCTTGTTCTCTTGACCAACCTTTTTCCACTAGTTTCAACATGAAACGTTGTGAAAAGATAACCCCATACGTTTTATTAATATTAGCTAACATATTGTCTTCAAATACTGTTAAGTTAGCTAAGATATTATTGAATCTTACTAACATGTAATCTAATAAAGCTGTTGCATCTGGAGCAATTAAACGCTCTGCAGCAGAGTGAGAAATATCTCTTTCATGCCATAATGGTACATCTTCAAACGCTGTTAACATATGTCCACGAATAACTCTTGCACATCCACAAATGTTTTCACTTCCGATAGGATTACGTTTATGAGGCATTGCACTACTTCCCTTTTGTCCTTTACGGAAGAACTCTTCCGCTTCACGAACTTCTGTTCTTTGTAAGTGTCTTACTTCTGTTGCCATTTTTTCTAATGAAGTCGCAATTAATGCTAATATTGCATAGTATTCTGCATGACGATCTCTTTGTAATGTTTGTGTAGAAATTAAACTAGATTCAATTCCTAATTTTTCACATACATAGTCCTGTACTTCGGGAGGTGTATTCGCAAATGTTCCTACTGCTCCACTAATTTTACCAGCTTCAACCCCTTGAGATGCCGCTTTGAAACGCGTTAAGTTACGTTGCATTTCTGCATACCATAATGCAAATTTTAATCCAAACGCAGTAATTTCAGCGTGTACTCCATGTGTTCTTCCCATACAAGGAACATCTTTATATTTAATTGCTTGTGTTCTTAATGTTTCAATAAACGTTTCTAAGTCTTTTAATAAAATAACATTTGCTTGTTTATATAAATATCCATACGCAGTATCTACTACATCTGTACTTGTTAATCCATAGTGAATCCATTTCTTTTCTTCACCTAATGTTTCACTTACTGCACGAGTAAATGCTACTACATCATGTCTAGTTTCTTGTTCAATTTCATAAATACGATCGATATCAAATGATGCATTTGCCCATAATTTATCAACGTCTGCTTTTGGTATCTCTCCTAAACTACTCCAAGCCTCACAAGCTAATATTTCTACTTTTAACCATGCTTCAAATTTAGATTGTTCACTCCAAATATTACGCATCTCTTCTCTTGAATAACGATTTAACATTGTTTTACCCCTTCATGTCTTTCTTACCAATATCATTACGATAAAATAATTTATCACAATTTACTTTTTTAATGTCTGCGTATGCTTTTTCATATGCTTCTTCTATCGTATCAGCTTCACTAACTACAATCAATACACGACCACCATCAGTTACTATTTCATTATCAACGAATGCAGTTCCCATGTGGAATACATTTCCTTCTACATCGTCTAATCCTTTAATAATTGCCCCTTTAGTTGATGAGGCAGGATAGTTTTCACTCGCCATAACCACACCTAATGCTACTTTATCATTCCATTTCAAACTTACTTCTTCATGATTCATTACTTTGATTATTGTTTGTGCAAAATCACTTTCTAATCTAGGTAAAATAACTTCTGCTTCAGGATCTCCAAAACGGGCATTGAATTCAATTGTTTTAACACCAGTATCAGTAAGCATTAATCCACCATATAAGAATCCTGTAAAAGGAACTCCCTCTTCAATCATTGCTTTAGCCATTGGTTTCATTACTTTTTCCATTGCTTCTTCAATAATTGCTGGTGTAATCATTTTGACTGGTGAATACACACCCATTCCCCCAGTATTTGGACCTGTATCTCCATCATATGCACATTTATGATCTTGTGCAATTTCCATAGGTACGACAATATCGTCACATACGAAACTCATCAATGAGAATTCAAAACCAAATAAACATTCTTCAATTACTACTGAATTGTTTTCAATGTCAAAGGCAATCGTTAATGCTTCCATTGCTTCTTCAATTGTTGAAGCTACAGTAACTCCTTTACCTGCTTTTAATCCATCTTCTTTTATTACAATAGGAGCACCTTGTTCTTCTACATATGCTTTTGCTGCTTCAAAAGTATTGAATGTTGCATATGCTGCTGTAGGTATATTGTATTTAGCCATCATTTTTTTCGCAAAATCTTTACTTGATTCTACTTTAGCTGCTGCTTTGGTAGGTCCAAATATTTTTAAGCCTTCTTTTTCAAATGCATCTACAATCCCTATTGCTAATACATCTTCAGGTCCCACGATAGTTAAATCTATGTCATGCTGTTTCGCAAATGAAACTAATCCATCAATATCATTAGCTGCGATGTCTACACATTCAGCCAGTTCTCTCATTCCATAACTTCCAGGAGCTGCATATACTTTACTTACACTTTCACTATGATATGAAGCGTATGCAATTGCATGCTCTCTTCCACCTTTACCAACAACTAGTACTTTCATAAAGTCCTCCTATTTTTAACAGTACTATTTTACTTTATTTACTCATTCAATACAATAAAACTAGTAACAAAGTTTACATTTTTCTAGTTTTAATAAATTTTCTTTCATTCCTATCCTTTCGCATATCCAACTCATGTCTTGTTCGTTTCCTCTATACCCTGTGGATTCCAAATAAAAAAGGACTTGTTTCATCAAGTCCTTAACATATATGGGTTCTACAATTTCTGGTGTTGGTGAGAAATCACCAACATCTTTTTATTTTGA
>CAMQRS010000004.1 GCA_947036815.1 uncultured Erysipelotrichaceae bacterium | reverse complement strand
TTCAAAATAAAAAGATGTTGGTGATTTCTCACCAACACCAGAAATTGTAGAACCCTTTTATTGTTGTATTGGTCTATTTTTAGTTTGACACTTATTTCAAAGTAATGTACCATTTTCATATGGAGGACTATATATGAAAATAAGAGATCCAAAAGCATACCAAGATTTTTTGAATGGGGTAATTGAAGGCGAAACAATAGAAAAACTAACAAAAGTATTTAAAGATGCAAAGCATTTCTATGATAATGGTGAATGTGACTTAAGTGATGATGCACTGATGTATGAAGTGTATATTTACGCAAATAATGATCCTAAAATAATAGGAAACATGAGCTGGGGATTAACAGTAATGCAACCAGTATTAGTAAACAATGAGTGTAATGTTACAAGAGGACATTTTCACGAAGATTTAAATTGTTCAGAAATATATGTTGGATTCGCTGGAGAAGGATTATTAATCTTGATGGATGAAAATAATGAATGTTATGCCGAAAAAGTAAGTGTGGGAAGTATCCATTATATTAATGGTAAATTAGCACATCGATTGATTAATACCGGAGATAGTGAATTTAAAGTAGGTTGTTGTTGGAATACTACAGCTGGTCATGATTATGAAAGAATCGAAAATAATCCATTCACTTATAGAGTATTTAAGAATGATGGAAAAATAGAAACAAGGAAACATTAGCGTAATGCTGATGTTTTTTCTTTATGATAACTAGAATAAGAAAACGTTGAAAATATAGCGTAAGTGTATTTATGCAGTAACGGAACATTGATTGTGTGTGGTAACAATAATTATCTTTGTTTTTGTAGTATATATTGATATACTATTAATATAGTACAAGAAGTAATAGTAGTCATTTTTTAATATTTTATAGATATAGAACATTTCAATAGAGGGGAAATAATGAAAAAATTAATTGTGAATGCGGATGATTTTGGATTGTGTGAAGGGGTTAATAAAGGAATTGTGAGTGCTCATTTAAATGGGATAGTGACATCTACTACAATCATGGCGAATATGCCTTATGTAGATCATGGAATTTCGTTATTAAAGGAAGTTCCTACATTAGGGACGGGAGTCCATTTGACATTAAGTTGTGGTCGTCCATTCCTTAAATCACATAAGACTATTATAGATGAAAATGGTGCTTTTTATAAAAGAGTAGATGATGAATTAGTAAAAAACACTTTTGATTTAGAAGAAGTATACAATGAATATTGTGCGCAAGTAGAGTATTTATTAGATCGAGGAGTGCAACTTACACATATTGATTCCCATCATCACTTACACACGTTACACTCATTAAAAAGTGTAATAAGCAAAATAGTTGATAAGTATAAATTACCTATTAGGGGCGTATATAATTTTGAGATGAAAAGCACAACTCTAATAAAATGTTATCCAAATTTCTATCAAGAGTGTGCAACCATACAAACCCTTGCTAATTGTATCGATAGTATTGAAGAAGATGGATATTTAGATATGATGTGTCATCCATCATTTGAAGATGAAGTATTAAATAGTACTAGCTCATATAACAAGTATCGGGTGCTAGAGCATGCCTTATTGACGAGTAAAGAAGTTACTGAGTTGGTAGCAAATAAAGGGTTAGTATTATCAAGTTATAAGGGGATTGTAGATTGATAGAATAAATTCTAAATAAGAGTATTTAAATGCAATAAATAAATGTGATCGTAAAAAGTACTGAAATTATAATTCAAGTAAAGTGAGCGCCATTTCAAAATCAAGAAGAAACAAGATATGATGATAGAAATATGATCATATCTTTTTATTGTGTATTTTTAAACAATTATATGAATGCAAGGGTGATACCTATCTAGGTGTAAGACTAATATTTTTTAATGATTGCATATATATGGATGTAGTTAACTCCTATACTTACAATAAAACTTACATAGTAACGTAAAACGAATTATTTAAAAGTTACTATATATGAGCACTTGGGTTGTATCAAATGCATATTATATAATGTCGTCTATATTTTGTGTTGTAAATTGAAGTTAAATTAATTGTTTCTCCAATTCATCATGATGAATAACATTTACTCTTGCGTGGACGAACTAAGTAGAGGCGTCAAATGTGAATTGTTTAATAAATGAAAATTCGTGTATTAATTAGTAAATATATTACAACTAATATCAAGAACTTACTATGAGACAAACAAATAAAGAGAGAAGGAAAAATATGAGTTTAAAAGGTATAGATATTGCAAGTTATCAAGAAAACCTAAATTTAAATGATATATCACTTGATTTCGCAATAATAAAAGCAACAGAAGGAATCGGATATGTGAATCCCTCATGCGATAAACATTTTCAACAGGGATTACAATTGGGAAAAAAACTAGGGGTCTACCATTTTGCTAGAGTGGAGAATGATGCAGTTGCAGAAGCGAATTACTTTGTCGATAATATTCGCGGATATATAGGAAACGCATTGCTTGCGTTAGATTGGGAAGGAGCAAGTTCTAACAATGTGAATTGGGCGAACACCTGGTTAAAAACGGTGTATCAATTAACCGGGGTAAAGCCAATTATTTATATGACTGAAAATACTTTGGTTTCATTTGATTGGACACCTGTTGTTGGCGGAAACTATGGCTTATGGGTGGCGAAATATTTAGATTATGAAATTGACTACAACTATGACATGAGTAATTCAGGTCCAGCACCTAAAGTGAAATACTGGGACTTTTATGCAATGTGGCAATGGACTTCATCAGGGAGATTAGATGGATATAGCCATAATCTCGATTTGAATGTTTTTTATGGAAATCGTAAGGCTTGGGATTCGTACGCTAAAGTAAGATGAAATAAATAGAAATGGCATTAGATATAGGAAGTGAATTTATTTTATAGTTACAATAGTCCATGCCAGAATATAAGATAGAAGGTAACTCTGATAAAATTGCACCTGTTTTCTTGGATGTTGAGATACGAGGTGCAATTTTTCTACTTAACAAAGATGATGAAGTCAAAATGAAAATCGAAACAATATATAAGTACCTAACATACTTTCTCAACCTTCAATTAAGTGATAAATTAAGTTTGTTGAATTAAATAGTATGAACTTTGCGCAAATCAATTTACTATTTTATAATAATTTAGTAAAATGATAGAGAGGTACCATATGGAAAACTACTATGAAAATTTGATTACGGATATTAAACATAATATAAGTGAGGATAAGTATACGAGTGCTAATACATTAATAGAAGCGGAATTAGCGATGCCTTATATACCGAGTGAATTTGAGCCACAGCTTCATTTATTACATAAACAATGCCAAGGCGAACTGCGTGCCACAACGAAACAAAAAAAATATGATGAAGAAGATTTAGAACGATTGTTGTTTGCGAGTGTAGAAGAGGCGACACAAGCGATAGATATTCTAAAAGGATCAAATATTAGGAAGCATTTACAAATAGTAGAAAAATATCTAAGTAAAGAGCCACACTTCTTAATACGATCATTATTGATTGAGTGTTTGATTGATCAGGATATAAGCAGTGAGATACATATGGACTATGATGGATTGGATGTTACATTTATTCCAGTCTATTGTGAATTACCACAATTTCAAGATACCTTTAATCAAGCGGTAGAGCAAGTTGTATCCTATTATGAGAATGAAAATCCAACCTTTTTGCAAATGTGCATAGAGTGTATGATTAAAGAAATGTATTTTAAAATGCCATTTTCTTTAGGAGAAGATGAAATGAATCCGTTTATTTATGCCATACTAGAATATGTGTATCGTGCAAATAGTGATATTGATGGATTTAACGCACATGTTTTAGAAAAAAACCTTGCAAATTATAGTGGTTATACCTTATTATTAGATGAGTATGATATTTAAAAAGATGTATCATTAGGAGGAAATTTAGATGAATACAACATGGACATTAAACGAGAATTCTCAAGGAGAATTAAAAGTAATTGTAAACGGAGACTCTTGGGCAACTGCACAAGAAAAAGCGTTCAAAAAATTAGCTAAAAAAGTAGAAGTTAAAGGTTTCAGAAAAGGTCAAGTACCTGAAGCAATGGCTAAGAAAGCTGTATCTCCACAAGGGATTTTAATGGAAGCAGTAGACGAAGTTTCAGGATTAGCGTTCCAAGAAGGAATCAAAGAACACGAATTACACATTATTGCTAGACCGGA
Source organism: uncultured Erysipelotrichaceae bacterium (assembly GCA_947036815.1). GTDB lineage: Bacteria > Bacillota_I > Bacilli_A > Erysipelotrichales > Erysipelotrichaceae > CAMQRS01. The sequence continues at coordinate 56,964 of CAMQRS010000004.1, read as the reverse complement.
ATTAGGTGTAGATGCAATTGATGAAACTGAAGTAGTATTAACTTTCAAAATCACTGTTAAACCTGAAGTTACTTTAGGAGAATACAAAGGATTAGAAATTACTAAAGACGAAGTAAACGTTAATGATGAAGAAGTAGCAGAAGAATTAACTAAATTACAAACTCGTTTTGCTGAATTAACAGTAAAAGAAGATGGTTGTGTTGAAAATGGAGACACAGCAGTAATCGACTTTGAAGGATTCAAAGATGGAGTTGCATTTGATGGTGGAAAAGGTGAAAACCATCCATTAGAAATCGGTTCAGGATCATTTATTCTTGGATTTGAAGAACAATTAATTGGAATGAAAACAGAAGAAACAAAAGATGTTGAATTAACTTTCCCTGAAAACTATGGAGCAGAAGATTTAGCAGGACAAGCAGTAGTATTTAAAGTAACACTACACGAAATTAAAGCTAAATCATTACCTGAAATTAATGATGAATTAATTAAAGATGCTGAAGTTGAAGGTGTTGAAACTGTAGATGCTTATAAAGAATATGTAGTAAAAAATATGATGGATCAAAAAGAAACAGATGCAGAACGCAAATTTGAAACAGAAATGTTAACACAATTAACTGCAAATTCTCCAGTAGCAATTCCAGAAGTAATGGTAATTGACGAAGTAAACAACATGCTTAGAGAATTTGAAGGTCGTTTAAGTCAACAAGGATTCCCAATTGATCAATACTTCCAAATGACTGGATTGAATGAAGAAACGTTAAGAGGTCAAATGACTCCTGAAGCACAAACAAAAGTTCACGTTCGTTTAGTATTAGATGAAATCGCAACTGTTGAAGGATTTGAAATTGCTGATGAAGCAATTGAAACTGAATACACTAAAATAGCTGAACAATACGGAATGGAATTAGACAAAGTAAAAGAAGCTATTGAAAAAGATTCAATCTCTTATGACTTACGTTTACAACAAGCTGTTGAAATCGTAAAATCAAACATTAAGTAATATTTAACTATAAGAAGACGCAGTAGCGTCTTTTTGTATAATGAAGGAGGATAACATGGACCAATTACAATTAAATTTACCTGTAGTATGTACTAGAGGTGTCGTTATATTTCCAAATCAAGAATTAGTTGTTGATGTAGGAAGAAAGAAAAGTATTGCTGCATTAGAAGAAGCAAAAGAACATTATGATTCTCATGTGTTTTTGATTGCTCAAAAAGATATGATGGTGGAAGATCCAAGTATCGATGATTTATATGAAATAGGAACACTATGTAGCATCACTCATATCAGATATATGGAAGGCTATTTAAGAGTTAAATTTAAAGGATTAGAGAGAGCTAAGATTGATGAGATGACATCTAGCGATAAGATGCATTTTGCCTCTATATTACCTCAAATTGATATTCAAGACGATAGCATTGAAGAATTAGCATTAGTAAGAAATATTTCTGGAATGTTGGAAAGTAGTGATGAAATATCACAAGCATTACCTAAAGATGCAATGAAAAAATTAGCGCAAGGAGTAAGTGCTCCTGTATTAGCTGATCAAATTGCTCAAATGTTCCCGTTTATGATTAATACGAAACAAACATTGTTGGAAACGTTACATGTAAATGAGCGTTTATTAATCATTATTTCTGAGATAGAAAAAGAAAAAGCGTTGAATGAGATTGATAATCTAATTAGTGAAAAAGTAAAAGAACGTGTTGATGAAAATCAACGTGAATACTATTTACGAGAAAAACTAAGAGCGATTAAAGAAGAATTGGGTGATGTAAAAGATCGTGAAAGCGATACTGATGAATATCGCACAATGATTCAAGAAAATCCATATCCTAAACATGTAAAAGAAAAAGCATTAGAAGAACTAGCTCGCTATGAAATGTTGCCTAGTGCAAGTGGTGAAAGTGGTGTCGTGAAATCGTATTTAGATTGGTTATTAAAACTTCCTTGGTGGCAAGAAAGTGTAGATAACGAAGACTTAAATAGAGCTCAAGAAATACTTGATGAAGATCACTTCGGATTAGATAAAGTAAAAGAGAGAATTATGGAATACTTAGCAGTTAAAAGTATGACTAATTCATTAAAAGCTCCAATTATTTGTTTAGCAGGTCCTCCAGGTGTTGGAAAAACATCATTATCGAAATCGATTGCACGCTCTTTAAATAGAGAGTTTGTAAAAGTATCGTTAGGTGGAGTGAAAGATGAAAGTGAAATTAGAGGTCATAGAAGAACGTATTTAGGAAGTATGCCAGGACGTTTTATTCAAGGAATGAAAAAAGCAGGTACATTAAACCCTGTATTCCTAATTGATGAAATTGATAAAATGGCTAGTGACTATAAAGGAGACCCTGCTAGCGCAATGCTAGAAGTGTTAGATCCTGAACAAAATGCATTATTCTCAGATCACTATTTAGAAGAATCTTATGATTTAAGTAAAGTTATGTTTGTTGCTACAGCTAACTATATTGAAAACATACCAGCAGCATTAAAAGATCGTCTAGAAATAATTAATATTGATAGCTATACAGAACTAGAAAAAATGGAAATTGCCAAACGTCATTTAATTCCTAAGCAATTAAAGGAAAATGGACTTAAAGCAAGCCAATTGAAATTTAGTGATGAAATAGTATTACACTTTATTAAATATTACACGAGAGAAAGCGGTGTACGTCAATTAGAACGTATCATTGCTAAAATTTGTCGTAAAACAGTACTTGCTATCTTAAAAGAAAACAAGAAAAAGATTACGGTAACCAAAAAAATAACAATTGAATTCTTAGGAAAAGAAATTTTTGAATATGGTAAAAAAGATACCAAAGACCAAATTGGTGCTGTTACTGGATTAGCGTATACTTCATTTGGTGGAGATGTACTTCAAATAGAAGTGAATCACTACGCGGGTAAAGGTAAGTTAATCATTACAGGACAATTAGGTGATGTAATGAAAGAGAGTGCTTCTATTGCTTATTCTTACGTGAAAGCGAATGCTAAGAAATATGGAATTGAAGAAACTATCTTTGAAAATCAAGATGTTCATATTCATGTACCTGAAGGGGCCACTCCAAAAGATGGTCCAAGTGCAGGAATTACTTTAATTACAGCACTAGTATCTTGTTTATCTAAGAAATCAGTGAAAAATGAAGTAGCCATGACAGGTGAAGTTACATTACGTGGTAATGTACTCCCAATTGGTGGATTAAAAGAGAAGTCAATGGGTGCGCACCGTTGTGGAATAACAACGATTGTGATGCCGAAAGGAAATGTGAAAGATTTAGATGATATTCCTGCAGTAATAAAAGAAAGTATTACTTTTATTCCAGTAGAACATGTATCGGAAGTAATTCAAGTAGCTATTAATAAGTAATGAAAACGTTTCAAACTTGTGAACTTATATTAAGTGCACCAGATAAAGATTCTTGGCCAGATTCAAATCTACCTGAAGTAGTATTAGCGGGTAGAAGTAATGTTGGTAAATCAAGCTTTATCAATACGATGACAAATCGTAAAAAATTAGCATATATTGGTAATACACCAGGGAAAACAAGACTATTAAACTTCTTTAAATTAGATGATGAATTAGTATTTGTGGATGTACCTGGATATGGATATGCAAATATTTCAAAAGCACAACTTCATAAATTTGGAGATATGATGGAAGAATACTTTTCTATGCGTGAGCAGAAAAAAGGATTAGTCATGATCGTAGATTCTCGTCATAAACCAAGTGGTGATGATGAGATGATGATGAGTTATGCAAGATATTTTGATATCCCAGTTATTGTGGTTGCCACTAAAATCGATAAAGTGAAGAATTCACAACGTAAGAAAAACTTACAAGTGATTCGTGATACTTTAGCTGTCGATGAAACAGAATTAGTCGTATTCTCAAGTCATACTCGTGAAGGAGTAACTCAGGCTTGGTCAAAAATAATGGCATTATACAAATAAAAAAGTGAGCAATTATTGCTCACTTTTTTTTGTTATCTATTGGACTATAATTTAATAATAGTACTCTTGTAATGTAATTTTATTTTGAGTTAAATAAGTTGCTAACTCGACACCAACATAACGAAAGTGCCATGCTTCATACATATATCCAGTAACTTCGGTTTTATCTTCTGGATAACTCATAATCCAACCATATTTATATGCGTTGGCAATCATCCATTTTCCTACTGCATGATCATCTAGGTCATCATATAAATAATTATCATAACTGACATCGATAGCCAATCCTAGTTCATGTTCACTAGATCTAGGTATGGCGCTATAAAATGGTGCATTCTCTGGGTCAATCGCAAAATAGTTATTGTATAACGTAGTTTGATACGCTTGGGTACGGTAACTAGAAACTAATACGATGTGTAATCCATCTAAAACTGACTGCGCCATCATATTATTGTATGCATCAGCAGCTTGTGCCCTTAGATAGTGGTTTCCGCCTACACTAACTAGGTCGTTAGGAGCCCACCCATCGGGTAATAAATGAGTTTTATCAATACATACATTGATATCGTCGGGATTGGAAACTGTATGAATCACAGCTGCTGGTAATTCAGGAGTTGTATTAGATACAATAATTTGTATGTCTATAGAAGCTTTGTTTCCACTACTGTCTTTAGTAGATACAGTAATCGGATAAGATCCCTTTGTTGATGTGTTAACATCCCCACTGTAACTAATATCTAATGTAGTTCCATCGTAATTGTCCGTTGCATGAATATTTAAAATCGAAAAATCAAAAGTTGTATTCAATTCAATATAGTATTCTTCTTGTGCATCTATTACAGGCTTCATCATATCTACCACTTTCATTGTATACTCAAAGGTATATTCTTTATAGGTATATGCAATGACGTAGGTATCTAATTCCTTTATTTCAATTTCTTTATAGGTTAATTTATCACTCACATCGATATCTTCATGCATTACGATTAATTGAATCTTTGTTGGTGAATAGTCGATTTCAGTAGTAAATTCTACTTCTTGGGTGAATGATTTCATCTCTACTCCATCAATTGTTGAAGTATAGCTTGATGCAGATTTTCCGAAAATCGTATACATAATAGCTCCGATAATAATGATTATTAAGATGGTAGCGCTGAGTACGATTGCGAGGTTCTTCTTGTTGTATTTTTTTCTAATTCTCTTTATTCTTTTCATATATTCTCCTTATTAACTATAAAGAGTATACCATATATATTAGTTATTGGTTCTTTTTGATGTGATTCAAAGTTCCACCAGCACGTAATAAAGTAATATCTAAAGTACTTAACTCTTGATTTACTATATAGGTTTTATCTTTTGTTTTATTGTACACTTGTAAGCATTGTCCGATTGCTAGTGTCGATAAATCTTTGATAATTAAAGTATCCATTTCTTCAATCGTATCATAGTCAGCTTCATCGTTAAATGTTAGTGGTAAGATACCAAAATTGATTAAGTTTGCTTTGTGAATTCTTGCGAAACTTTTGGCAATGACAGCTTTAATTCCTAAATACATAGGAGCTAATGCGGCATGTTCTCGGCTACTTCCTTGCCCATAGTTATGACCTGCGATTATATATCCACCATTGTTGGCTATACATACATCATGGAAGTCAGCTTTATTATTTTGAAAGATAAATTCAGAGATTTTTTCGATATTAGAGCGATATGGTAATACTTTAGCACCAGCGGGTGCGATGTGGTCGGTAGTAATATTATCTTCTACCTTGATCATAACTTTTTTATCGATTATATCGTCGAGTTCATCATTGATTGGCAATGCTTTAATGTTTGGTCCTCGTATAATTTCTTTGTCTTTATCATAGTCTGGACAAATTATCATACGATCATCGATGTGGAAGTAATCCACTTCTTTTGTTCGTTCAAAATCGGCAAGGCGAGGATCACTTACAACTCCATGGATGGCGCTATAGGCTGCGATTTCAGGAGATACTAAACATACTTGTGCACTTAGTGTTCCACTTCTTCCATAGAAGTTACGATTGAATGTTCGTAATGATAAGGCATTAGAGATTGGTGATTGTCCCATACCGATACATGGTCCACATGTACTTTCTAGTATACGCGCACCACTCGCAATAATGTCGCTTAATGCACCGTTTTTGGTAATCATTTGAAGTACTTGTTTACTTCCACAAGAAATGGCTAAACTTACGTCTGGATGAATGGTATTTCCTTTTAAAATAGAAGCAACTTTCATTAAGTCATCATAGCTAGAGTTTGTACAACTACCGATGGCAACTTGGTCTACTTTCATTCCTAAAACTTCGTCAATAGCAACTACATTATCAGGTGAGTGTGGCATGGCAAGCATAGGAGTTAAGGTATTCAATTCGATGGTATATGATTCATCATATACAGCATCTTCATCAGCGAATAAAGCAACGTAGTCATGAGCACGTTGTTGTTGCTTCAGAAAACTAAGTGTTTTTTCATCACTTGGGAAGAGTGAAGTAGTAGCTCCTAATTCTGCCCCCATATTACAAATGGTAGCACGCTCAGGAATACTTAGGTGAGATACACCGTCTCCACTATATTCTATGATTTTTCCAACGCCACCTTTAACGCTTAACATTTGTAGAACTTTTAAAATGATGTCTTTACTTGATACTCCTTTTTGTAATGTACCACATAATTCAATGTTTACAGTTTTGGGTGCAATTAAAAAGAAAGGTTTTCCAGCCATGGCGCAAGCGACATCTAATCCACCAGCTCCCATTGCTAAACTACCAATACCTCCTGCAGTAGGAGTGTGAGAATCGCTTCCTAATAATGTTTTACCAGGAGCAGCGAAACGTTCTAAGTGTACTTGATGGCAAATACCGTTTCCCGGTTTTGAGAAGTAAACCCCATATGCATTTGCCACATGTTGTAGATATTTGTGGTCATCAGCATTTTCAAACCCACTTTGCAACGTATTATGGTCCACATAGGAAATAGATAATTCTGTTTTCACTTTATCAATTCCCATTGCTTCCAGTTGTAAATAAGCCATTGTACCAGTGGCATCCTGTGTTAATGTTTGGTCTATTTTAATTCCAATCGATTGTCCTTTTATATATTCGTTTTCTACAAGATGTTGTTGTAGAATTTTTTCGCATAATGTTGGCATAGTATAAATCCTCCTTGTGATATCTATGGTATTATACCATAGTTCAGTGTGTTCTTTGCAAACATTTACATCGATATTTGTAAGAAATTACATTATTTGTGCTATAATGTAACACAAATACAAGAGAGGTGAACGTAGTGAAAGATATAATAAAGCAAATGGAAATGAATTTATTTAAGAAATCTCTTAATCATGGAGCGATTCAAAATGAATTATATAAAACATATTCTGTAAAAAATGGATTACGTAATGAAGATGGAACGGGTGTACTGGTAGGACTCACTAAAATAAGTGATGTTATTGGCTATAGTCGTAATGAAGCAGGAGATAAACAAGATGAAGAAGGAACCCTTGTGTATCGAGGAATCAACGTAAAAGATATTGTGGAGAATCATGGCTTTGAGGAGCCTTGCTTATTTGAGGAGGTATGTTTTTTAATTTTGTTTGGGTTTTTACCGAATGCAGAAGAATTCAAACAATTTAGAAGTATATTAAGTCAAAAATATAAGTTGCCTTATGCTTTTTTAGAAGGAGAAATACTACGTTTTCCAACAAAAAACTTAATGAATAAATTACAAAAAGATGTGTTAACTCTGTATTCATATGATCCAACACCGGAGGATACATCGCTTGAACATATCTTGGATCAAGGCTTACACCTAGTGAGTAAGTTACCTAGTTTATTATGTTATAACTACCAAAGCAAGGTTCATTTCTTTGATAAGCAAAGTATGTATCTTCACCATATAGATGCGCATAAATCAATTGCTGAAAATATATTAAGACTATCTAGAATAGATAGTCAGTATACAAAGAAAGAAGCAGAACTATTAGATATATCATTAGTCTTGCATGCAGATCATGGGGGAGGAAACAACTCTACATTTGTGAATGTCGTGATGAGTAGTACTGGAACAGACTTATATTCTTCGTTTGCTGGTTCTATCGGTTCTTTAAAAGGTCCAAAGCATGGAGGAGCAAATCTAAAAGTTTCTGAAATGATGGAGGCTGTCATACAAGAAGTTAGGTATACTCATGAGGAAGATAAAATATTAGAAGTCATCAAGCGTATCTTAGATAAGCAATTTTATGATAGAAAAGGATTGGTATATGGAATGGGTCATGCGGTATATACCATAAGTGATCCAAGAAGTGTTATTCTAAAAGAAAAGGCAAAAGAACTTGCCATGGAAAAAGGAATGATGAAACAATTCATGTTCTATACATTATTTGAAAAGATGGCAAAGCAAGAAGTATATGACAGAAAGAAAATCAATATTAGTAGTAATGTCGATTTTTATAGTGGACTTGTCTATCAAATGTTAGGTATCCCAAAAGAAATGTATACCTTGCTGTTTGTGATGGCGAGAAGTATTGGTTGGGTTGCACATAATCTTGAGCATACATTGTATAGTGGTAAGATAGTACGTCCTGCAACGAAGTATGTAGGAGAATTAACAGATTATATCAACATAAAGGAGCGTCAATAATGAAACATATTACGGTATTAAAAGGGGATGGAATAGGTCCTGAAATTTGCTTGGAAGTAGTTCGTATCTTAGATACATTGAAATTGGACTTGAAGTTTGACTTATTTGAAGTAGGAGAAGCTTGTTTTGAGGCTTGTGGAGAGTTAATCCCAAGTGCGGTGTATGATTCTATAGAAAAGAATAAGGTGGTCTTAAAGGCTCCTATTACTACTCCTATTGGAAAAGGATTTAAAAGTTTAAATGTACAATTGAGAAATAAGTATCAGTTATATGCAAATATACGACCTGCTAAAAGTATGCCCAATGTGATTACTCCCTTTGAGAATATAGATATTGTAACGTTTAGAGAGAATACAGAAGACTTATACATCGGAGAAGAAACGATAATTAAGGAAAATGAAGAGGTACATGCAATTAAGAAAATCACGAGAAGTGCGAGTGAGAAGATTATTAAAGCAGCATTTGAGTATGCGATTACGAATGATCGTAAGAAAATAACTTGTGTTCATAAAGCAAATATATTGAAACTTAGTGACGGGTTATTCCTACAAATATTCAATGAAATAAAAGTAGATTATCCAAGCATTGAAGCAGATAGCATGATTGTTGATAACGTATGTATGCAATTAGTTATGCATCCACAACGCTTTGATATAATGGTTATGCCGAATTTATATGGAGATATTGTATCTGACTTAACTAGTGGATTGATTGGTGGACTTGGATTATTACCATCTAGTAATTTAGGAGATGACTTTGCCTTGTTTGAAGCAGTGCATGGAAGTGCACCTGATATTGCTGGTCAAAACAAAGCGAATCCTACTGCCTTGTTGTTGGCTGCCTGTTTGATGCTGGATTACTTAGCATATCCAAAGGAAGCAAATCAAATACGTGATGCCATTGATGACGTATTGAAGGAAGGTAGTATCCGAACTCAAGATGTGAAAGGAACTGCCACAACAACTCAATTTAGTGATGCGATTATTGCACGATTACATGTATAAGATAGAAGGTTAATCTCATACTAAGTGATGAGGAAATAAGAATGAAACAAATCACAATTATACATGAAGTAGAAACAAAGAGAGAGCATAGTGAATATGTTCTCAATGAATTGAAAAAGCTAGTCATACCTACTATTTTAGAACAGGGATGTATGCAATATGATTTATACATGGACCTAGAATATCCAAATAAGTTTGTATTATATGAAACTTGGAAGTGTGTAGAAGACTATGAAACACATGTGCATAACCTGCATGTGGTGAACTGTATTAAGCAAATACGTGAAGCAGAACTGAAGTATACGTATCGAGAAATGCTGTTAGTAAAATAACAGTTTTTTTATGTGTAAAAGTAATTTCAGAGGGTGATGAAGTGGATACTCATGATACTATTTCAACGGTTGTATGGTATACTTAAAGGCGTGGAGGAATGAACATGTATAAATTAATTTGTATAGATTTAGATGGAACACTACTCGATAGTCATACACTAGAAAATAAATATATGGTTAGTGAAGTAAATAAAAAAGCCATCTTAGATGCGTTAGATGCTGGGATCCAAGTGGCTATTGTGAGTGGAAGACCTAATTGTTTTACGACTCGTATAAGGAGTCAAATCAGTGATCAATTAGGACATATCACATTCAATGGAGCATATTATCGAGTGGGTAATAAAACACAGACGTTTCCCATTGATACAACAGCAACGAAACGACTAGCAAACATAGTAAAAGAGAATCAAATGGGAGCATACTTTAAGAATAAAAACTTATCATTATATACGAAGGCGGATAATGGCATTTTAGATTATGATAACTATAAAGCAGAAACACCATTGAAAGATCAAATGGATATGAGATATCATGTGGATGTGGATGCATACTTACAAACCAAAGAGATGGAAGTACTTAAAATAATGGTGTTAAATGAAGAAGAGAGTGTATTCCAAAAAGTATCAAAAGAAATAATGGCAGATACAAGTGGTTTACGTGTCTTCCAATATCCTGACTTTTTAGAAATGTCTAGTATACATACAAGTAAAGGGAATGCAGTTGTGAATGTATGTAAGGAATTAGACATCGATATGAAAGATGTGGTTTGTATCGGAGATAACTATAATGATATTCCCATGTTTAAAGTAGCGGGACTATCCGTAGCGATGGGGAATGCTGTGACTGAAATTCAAGAACTTTGTGATGTGGTCACGAAAACAAATAAAGAAGGAGGAGTAGCACATGCGATATATGAGTATGTGTTAAATAAATAAGATGAAATATCCAGTAATTAGACGTAATTTTATACCCTCAGGGTTTAAACATAGTAGTGTATATCAAGCTATTCATATCGACTTTGAAAAGAATGAACAATATGATGAATATGTAAGTTATTGTAAAGATAAGATAATTGAATATATTGATGGTTTATTTATTGTGACTAGTCCAACCCTAATTCAAAAGGAAGATAGAATAGTGATGATCTTTAGATCGAATATTGATTTACATATACTTAAAATACAACTAAAAAAAGTACTACAAGAAGTGAAATATCATACGAACAATCAAATCACAATTAGCTATGGGTTAGATAAAGTATTGTTGTTGAAAACAAACTTAGATGCCAATATGTTTCAATTGACTAAAGTTGGTGAAGACTATGAAAACAATGAAGTATATACGAAGAGTATAACGACAATAGAAGACAAGATAGACCATAATAATGTAAATTATTTATTCTCTATGGAACAATATAAATAGGAAGGTAATGAGCGATCATTATCTTTTTTTAGCACTTAGGACTTGACAGTGCTAGATAGATTGGTTAAAATACTAGCAGATACTTGTAAAGAGTGCTAATGGAGGAACATATGACAAATAAAAAAGCGTTTAAGACAGAATCAAAAAGATTAATGGATCTAATGATTAATTCAATTTATACACATAAAGAAATATTTTTAAGAGAATTAATTTCTAATGCGAGTGATGCTGTAGATAAATTACACTATAAATCACTTACAGAAACACTAGAAAATGTAAAGAAAGACGATTTCTCTATTGCGATAGAATTGAATAAAGAATTACGTACGATTACGATTCATGATAATGGAATCGGAATGAGCAAAGAAGAATTAGAAGATAACTTAGGAACCATTGCGAAAAGTGGAAGTTATGCTTTTAAAGAAGAATTAAAAGAAACAGAAAGTAATGAAGACATTGATGTTATTGGTCAATTTGGAGTTGGTTTCTATAGTGCCTTTATGGTTGCGAATAAAGTAGAAGTAACATCTAAGAAATATGGAAGTGATACTGCTTGTACATGGGTAAGTGAAGATGTTGATGGGTATGATATTAGTGATTCAGTAAAAGATACTTGTGGAACAATGATTACATTATACTTAAGAGACGATAGTGAAGATGAAAACTATTCTGAATACTTAGAAACATATACGATTGAGCGTTTAATTAAAAAATACTCGGATTATGTAAGATACCCAATTATGATGAATGTTGAAGAAAGTGTACAAAAAGAAGACAGTGAAGAATATGAAACTATTGTTGAAAATAAAACATTAAACTCAATGATTCCATTATGGAAAAAAAGTAAAAAAGATATTACAGAAGAAGAATACAAAGACTTCTATACATCTAAATTTAATGACTTCAATGCACCATTAAAAACAATTCATGCAAATGTTGAAGGAACGATTTCATACAATTCATTATTGTTTATTCCTGAAAAAGCACCAGCAAACTACTATTCAAATGAATATGAAAAAGGACTACAATTATATAGTCGTGGTGTATTCATTATGGATAAAGCTAGTGAGTTAATTCCAGAACACTTTAGATTTGTAAGAGGACTAGTAGATTCTCAAGATTTATCATTGAATATTTCAAGAGAAATGTTGCAACATGATAAACAATTACGTGTAATTGCTTCTAAGATTGAAAAGAAAATTAAATCAGAACTAGCATTAATGCTTAGAAATGATAGAGAAACATATGATAAATTCTGGACTAGCTTTGGAGTTCAAATTAAATATGGTGTATACCATGGATATGGACAAAACAAAGAATTACTACAAGACTTATTAATGTTCCATAGTTCTAAAGAAAAGAAACTAATCACATTAGAAGAATATGTAAACCATATGAGTGAAGGACAAGAACACATTTACTTTATGAGTGGTGATAATGTAGATAAGATTGATCGTTTACCTCAAGTAGAATTAGTAAAAGATAAAGGATATGAAATCTTATATTTAACTGATGAAATTGATGAATTCGCAATTCAAATCTTAAATGCATATAATGAAAAAACATTTAAAAATGTTGCTCAAGGAGATTTAAACCTAGAGAGCGAAGAAGAGAAAAAAGAAGTAGAAGCTAAAACAGAAGAAAACAAAGACTTATTAAGCGCAATACAAGAAGTATTAAAAGAAGAAGTAAGTGAAGTTAAAATTTCGTCTCGTTTAAAATCTCATCCAGTATGTTTAAGTGCATCTGAAGGAATGAGTTTTGAAATGGAGAAAGTACTAAGTGCTATGCCTGATGGAAACCCAATGGGAATGAAAGCTACACGTATCTTAGAAATTAATCCAAGTCATGCTATCTTTAATGCCTTAAGTAAAGCATATGAAAGTGATCCAGAATCAATGGGTGACTATGCATCATTACTATATGATCAAGCATTGTTAATGGAAGGGTTTGAGATCAAAGATCCAATCGCATTCTCTAATAAAATTTGTCAATTAATGATAAACGCAAACAAATAACAAGAAACCCTTAGTGCGCTAAACACTAAGGGTTTTTATATGGTATAATTGAGTGGCTTTAGTATTCAAATACTAATATAGGAGTCAATATGTTAAAAAACAATCAAAAAGTTAAAGGTATCATCAAACAAGTAGAGAGCGATGGAAGTGGTGTATTACTTGTAGGTAAAGATAAAGTATTAGTACGTAATGTATTAATCAATGAAGAAGTAGAAGTACAAATAGAGAAAAGATTAAAGGATGCTTATGTAGGTAAAGTAATACGTATGATTCGTTTAGATGCAAATAGAGTAAACGTTGAATGTAAGTATTATGAGAAGTGTGGAAGTTGTCATTTAATGCATGTGAATTATGCAAAACAATTAGAAATGAAACAACAATTAGTAATAGATATGGTTCGTAAACAAGGATTGAGAGATATGAAAGTAATGAAGTGTGAGGGAATGCAAGATCCATACGCATACCGTAATAAAATCATTATTTCATTTGGGAGAGATAACAATCAAGTAGCAGCAGGATTTTATGGAGAACACTCGCATAATATCATCCCTATAAGCCATTGTGCGCTACATGAAACCAAAGTGAATGAATTGATAGAGAATGTGAAGAAAGTGGCTAGTAAGACACGTATACAAGTGTATGAAGAAGATAAGAAGCGTGGATTCTTAAGACATATACTAATACGTAGAGCAGTAGCAACAAATCAAACGATGTTAGTTATTGTAGGAGCAGAGAAAATATTCAAAGCTAAAAATAACTTTGTTACAGAGATAAGAAAACTACATCCAGAAATAGATACTATCGTATTCAATTACAATCCTAGAAAAACAAGTGTTGTATTAGGTAATGATGAAACTGTTGTTTATGGAAGAGGATATATCGAAGATGAATTATGTGGATATCGATTTAAGATAAGTCCTAAATCATTCTACCAAATCAATCATACACAATGTGAATCACTATATACGAAAGCAATCTCTTTATTGTCGTTAAAAGGAAATGAAGTATTGATCGATGCGTATAGTGGAATAGGAACTATTGGAATGATCGCTTCTAAACAAGTGAAACATGTATATAGTGTAGAATTAAATAAAGATGCAGTTAAAGATGCAATGAACAATGCAAGAATTAACCAAATTAAAAATATCACATTTAAATGTGAAGATGCAGGTAAGTTTATGGAAGAGATGGCAGCTCAGAAGAAAAGAGTAGATGCTGTAATTATGGATCCAGCAAGAGATGGTAGTGATGAAGCATTCTTATCTTCAGTAGTGAAATTATCACCTAAACAAGTCGTATATATTTCATGTAACCCTCTTACTCAAATAAGAGATATTGAGTATTTACAAAAGAATGGATATCAAACAAAAGAACTATATCCGTTTGATATGTTCCCACAAACATTCCATGTGGAAAGTATTGTGTTGTTGACGAAGGATTAGAAGGCAGTTGTAGTAAGGGATACAAGACTTTTAAACCCCCATTTTTCCATCTCGGAAAAATGGGGGTTTTATAGATGACATGGAGATATTCAGATAAATCCATAGATGACATAGAATAAATTTAGTTTTGAATAGGAGTGTAAAATATGGATGATGAACACTTATTTGGAATATTAAAAACATGAAGTCTGATTATATATCTAAACATATTCAAGCAGTGGATGAATTTATAGAACTAGGCTATATTGTATCCACTTTAATGAAACAATTGACAAAGAGCGCAATTGACGTGGAATACATAGTAGGACTAATAAAGGCAGATTAGAGGGTAACCTAGAGATATTATCCATTAACTACACTGAAAACCGAAAATAAGAGAATTGCACAGGAAAACACAGACTTAAAAAACCGATAATTGTAAAAAATTATATCTAGGAATAAGAAGGAGCTATGACACGTTTTTCATCGTGTCATAGCTCCTTCTTTAATTCTATAAGTTTGTATGATCAATATCAAATGAATGGTCACGAGGGTTTTCATAACAGCTAAAGCATCCAACACCATATTTCCAAGTGTATTTCATCTTATAATTACAGTGAGGACATTTTCTAAGTCTAATTTATAAACACCTTTACCTTGACGTATGAAACATTCTCACGTTTTATGTGTAACTATAAACCTTGTTATACCAAATAAAAACATGCATAATAGCGCAAGAACGTACGCCGTTATAGCCTTGAAATTCATAGTAAAAGCAAATTGTATTGCGCCTTCTATAAAAGTTTCTCTTTCATTTATAAGTTACATTTCTTAGATTAAATGAACTGTTTCATCCCCACATATATTTCTAATTTTCAGCTTAAGTGGTTCTTTATCCGACTTAATACTTCCGTCCCAAAAATCTTTTATTTTTATTCCATTTACAATCATATATCCAAGCTTATCGATTTTAATTTCACTATCAGAGTGCCACATAGAGCTATCGTCGGTACAATCAAGCGAAATAAACTCGATAAGTTCTAATCCATACTCACTAATTATAATAGGGTTATATGGTTTTTTCTCACTTGAGTTAGCAAAAGCTTTCTGATTAAAAGCATCAATTTTTTGATTTACTCGGTCACTCATAAACCTTTTTATATCGACCTTATATTCAGGTAATAAATTTTCTTGTACTTGCTCACAACTGAATTCAGCATAATCCTCAACTACAACATCATCTAAAACTTCTTTTAAGTCACGAAGCTCAATGTCGATAATTGTGCTATCATCCTCTTTTATAAACTTTTCAATTTCTGCTTTATCAGTAACATCAATGTAGTAAACAATAACTTTCTTTACGTTACTATTAAGATCTGGTACTGCTTCGTGTAGAATACGGTTCATCAAAACTTCGTCAAGTAATTTTGTACTACTATCCATAAGATTAGGAACATAAACAGGTATAGAGCCAAGTTTACTATCAGAAATAGAGCCATCCCAAAAATTATCTAACCCACCGTCATTTTTCAGTCCTGAAATTAGAGATTTAATTTTGTCCATTGTTTGTTGAGGATTGCGATAAAGAGAAACACCATCTTTTATTTCAAGAATATCGAATTCTGCTTTATCTGCTACAAGTCTATCGCGAGTTGTTTGAATTGAATTAATTCCAATATCACAATGGATAAAACGTCTTCCAAGCTTGTTTGCAGCAACGGAGGCAACACCACTACCACCAAAAAAATCCGCAATTACCATATTGTCATCTGATGAGGATTTTATAATGCGATTTAATAATTCTAAGGGCTTTTGCGTAGCGTATTTACCAGCGATTACTTCGTCGGTATTACCTTTTGCTACATTTGCTGATAACTCCCACCAATCACGAGGTATCCCATTATTTATATTAAATCCTTTTGTCTCATCAGTTGTATCTATAATAGTGCTTTCGCTTCCAGCAAAGTGTTTGTTACTTACAAATCCATCTTCATCAGCATAATCACCCCAACGCTTTAATGTACTTTCACTAGCAGGAAAATCTGACTTGTCAGGATGGATAGTAACGGTATCATTAACTGCATAAAACAGTATAGAGTCGTGGTCTCTGCCGAATGATCTCGATGAAGATCTCAACGATGTTTTGTAACACCAAATGATTTCATTTCTGAAATTGTGCTCACCAAAAATTTCATCAAGTAAAATCTTAACATAATGGCCTATATGCCAATCTAAATGAACATAAATGCTTCCTGTTTCACTCATAACGCTTTTAATAGCCATTAAGTTTTCATACATCCAGTTAAGATATTTTTCTTTATCCCAAACATCGCCATACATAGTTTCCTCAAACGTTCTAAAAGCATCACCAACATCTAACTCTTCCTCAGCTTTAACTATGGCTTCGGCAACTTTTGGATTCTTGCGAATATAAACTTTTTTAGCATAGTCAGCACCACTTGCAAAAGGTGGGTCTATGTAGACAAGATCAACAAAGATGCCTTGCTCCTTTAAATATGCACAGGCAGAAACACATTCTCCACGGATAACCAAGTTACCATCTTTATTTTCTCCCACTGTTTCTTGTTTTTCCATTTCATAAAGAGGCATACCACGTTTAAGTCTGCCAGTTATATCATAAGAACCTTTGTATTTAAGTGTACGTTTAAAATTGTCTAATATAGCCTGGCCCTCTATTGGGTCAGGAAAAAACGGTATATATTTAATTGGCATTTAATAGCCCTCCTTTTAGACACATATATTTAAAAATTGTCTTCCAAAATCTGTAATAGCTAAACTGGCTGGTGTAACATTTATAATTATATTATTTTCTTCACATTGTAATTGCTTATATTTATTTAGTACAAATGGAGAAGTTTTATAATTTTCATATTTCTTATTCTCAAACCAGCTAGTAAAGTCAACAGATACTATTCCTAATCTGTTTAAATTTTCAAGTGTAGAAGAAATAGCAAATGGTTCTCCTAAATCACAAAGATCGGCAGAATAAAGTTTAGGCATAACCCCAATAATGTTACCGCCTCCACTTTTATATCTAAAGTTAACATTTGCTATTGGATATCTATCTATTGGAAGAATATTTAAAAAACGTAATATTTCAGCATCTAATTTATTTAACTGTTTTATTATTTCAACAAAAGCTGGGTGTGTTTTGGAAACAGTGTTACTATCCATTGATGAGCTTAATAGTTTTACAAACATGTCTCTTAGTTCTTTTTCATCAATAGTATATTTTAATCCTTCTATCGTAGGTCCAAGTATAGATATTGGTGGATCTATTCTATTTCCTTCGGGTATGTTATTGTATCTTTCTCCCACCTCTCTTTCAAAGTCTTTTAATTTGTATTGAAAATTTATTCTAGCCTTTTGCAATGGATATAAAGCAACATCATTAAAAAAACCAACAACTGTTGCAACAGTACCTGCTGTTTCTTTTACAGCTGGAGATATATCGCTATAGCCTTGTTTAACGATTTCTTTAGCTATTTCTTTTCCAGTATCACACATTAGATATTGCCTCCTGTTTTAATAATAGCATTAACAGCTCCCTCTGTTGCAGAGGTAATAAAAGCTGTTGCAACAGCGCTTATTGTTTTAATTGACATATCAAGACCTTTATCTGTAATCGTTTTAACTGTTTTTTGCCAAGTACCATCATCACGAATTTTATCAAGATAATCGTATCCAATATTAGTTAAATTACTGATAGTAATAGCACTATCAGATGCTCTCACAGATTTAACCCAAACAATTTTGTCAAAAAAACCGGATTGCTCCAAAAGTTTTAAATGAGAATCAACTGTATATTTATCATATCCAGGTATCTGCAAATTACTGATTGCTCTATCTTTAGGATCGTACTCAAGTTCAACTTTTAATAGTATTGTTCTTATTAGTTCCATGTCTCGTTTCATAAATTAATCCTCCTTAAAAAACTCATCAACTGCTTTTGCTGTTGATAAAATTCTATCTGTTTCTGGCAAGCTATCCTCTAAATACAAATATTCAAAACGATTATATCCAAATTGTTCATTATTCTTAGTTTTAAAGGCTGTTTCCATAAAACTGCGTTTATCTTTAAATGTAGGGTCATTTGCGTAAATTTTACCTTTTGTTTCTACAACGACTACTTTGTATATTTGATTTTTTTTTCTACTTATTATCAAAAAGTCTGGTGTGTATATACCTATATATGTCCACTTAGAGCTACTTTTCTTGTAACATTTAATTTTGAATTCCGTTAAAGTTCTATCGCCATTGTAGTAAATTTCAACATTTCTTGATTTTACAACATCAAGTTTTAATACTTCATCTAAAAACGTTATTTCAAACGCACTATCGGTTTTATATGGTAAATAATGAAAGGTTTTATTTTTCATTTCATGCGATATAGCTTCAGCTTTCAATGAATCAGCAATTTTTTGATTACCGGTTTCAATAAGAAAATCGATTGTTTGTTGCATTTTTGCATCAAGTTGTAACTTACCTTTATCGTCTAACATTATCTTATCAACCATTTCTTGTGTAGGGTAATAAGATTCTGGTGTTACAGTATTAATTTCGGTAGAAAATTTTTTAATGTTTAATAAATTTGCCTCGTATGGAATAAGCTCTTCTACTGTTTCAAATGTACGCTTTTCATAGAATGATTTACGAATTACTGAGTTTATAAATTGTATATCAAATTTCGAGCTAAAATATCTTAGTCCATTGTTGTCGTAAGTTATTTTATCAAATACCTTTTTCAACTCATTTTTATACTCATATAATTGTTTTGAATTTATAAATCCAAAACTCTGTTTAGTGATTTCATATACCCATGAATTAAAGTTTGCAATAACATTACCATGTTCAGTCTGAACGGTAATAATATTCGTGACTTCTAAAGTTTTATTAAATTCACCCTCTTTTGTAATGGTGTAAACTTCTGCATTACTTGGTGAAGTTTCAATTTCCTCACCAGTATGTAAACTCTCATCTATTATTAAAGTAGTATAGTTTACTTTTAGTTGGTAAAAATCAACTTTAGGAAGTTTAAGGTGTTTTATTCTTTCATAACGCATTATTTTTGTAACAGATTGCTTGTTTCCGTTTTCAAATTCTTTAATGGATATATTATGTTGTTGTTTAAGTTGCATATTGAGAGTTTCTGCATTGGATTCGTTTAGATAAATTAAGGCACTTTCAACTACACCTTTTTGAACCTGTCGTAAACAACGGCAAGAAGTTTGGAGAACCATATTGGTTGGACAATCACCTTCTTGAGAGAGAACTATTCCTGTTAAACTTTTACAATCCCAACCTTCTTTGCCTATTTGTACTAACAATACAATCCTAATCTTTGAAAAAGGCTTGTCCAAGCTTGAAAATTGCAATTGACTATCCACAGGAATTGGATATTTTTTATTACCACCATGAAAGCGTAATATTGATTCGCTTGAGTTCAACCTGTATTCAGTAGCAATTCTTTCAACAAGAGGGTAAATCTCTTCCTCTAATGTTTCAATGTTACCACCACAATAAATACCAAGTTTAGCACAAGTACCATCATAATAAACTGTATCCTTATATTTATCTAAAAACTCTCTTATACCAGATTCTACAATGTCTAAACGATTTTTACTATTTGAAATTCTAACTGATGGGCGTTTTAAAAAGTTACCAATACCATTGACAAGAGGGTAATAGTAAACGTTGTTTGAAATCTCAATGCTTGATAAAGTAAGTTTTTCTGCAATGGATATCTTTTCTGATTTCTGCAAATATGGCGTGCCAGAAAATCCAATTACGCTATTAAACTTATTTTGAATCGTCCAATCAGTTATAACTTTTCTTAATTTTGTATCGCTTGCCGCTGATGCATGATGTACTTCGTCAATGTAAATACATAGATTTGGCAATTTTCCAATAATTTTGCGTAATTCAGCTGCTTGTAAAATTTTCATTTGCTCTTCTTTAGGAAAGAGTGTTAATTGCTTATCTTCTTTATCAATTCTATCATAGATTACTTTTTCAGCGTTGGTTACTGCAACTAGTCCGAATAGTTCCTCTAATGGTTGATGTATTGAAATTTTCTGAACATTAGGATTTTTAGTTTTATTTGATTTTGTTGCGGTTTTATTCTGGTCAAGCACTTCAAAAATAAGTTTGAGTTTTATTTCTGATGCAGCTGGTTCAGGTAGTATCCAAGATGGATCAAAGTTTTGGATTGTACGTAAACTCGGAACTACAGATGTTTTTAATCCCGAAGGAGCAAAAATAATAAAATTATGTGCAAAAGCAGGGTTGGTTGGCTCATTGTTTGCAAAATATAGATCAAGGTAAATAAATGAAGCCATTAAAAATGTCTTGCCAGCACCCATAGGTAAGCTAAATAGATAGTCTGTATAATCAACATTATAGAATGCTTTTTTTAAAAAAAATACGGCATCTATTTCTTCAGGATTGTTTTTAAGTTGTGTAATGACTTTTGGAGCAAGCATAGTCTCCTTATCATCTGATAACCCTGCATACTCAAAAAGAGCAGCAGTAGAAGGTGTTTGACTCAAATACTCCTTAACATGGCTTTTAAGTTCAATATCATTAAAATTAATAGAGTTAAACATTCCTTCAGCAAATAAAATATGTAAAGGTTTATTTTCACAGGCTATTTTCAAAAAAAGATATGTTTTTATAGCTTCAATCTGTGCATCACGCATTTGCCCACTGAAAATCATATAGTCAATTAAGTTCATTACTGTACACGAAGAAGATTTGAACCATTCATCTCTCTTTTTAGTTATCATTTTATAAAACATCTTTTTTAACCTCCGATGCCTTGCCCGATTCAACCCACGCATCAACAACTGATTTTTTAAATTTCCATAGCTTACCGACCCTTGAGCAAGGTATCATACCAGCTTTAATCCATTTATGTATTGTATCTTTTGTTACACTTAAGTGTTCTGCGATTTCTCTTGTTCCCACCCAAGGCTCATTTGAGTTATCTATTATTTTCAAAATTAAACCTCCTATCAATTTTCATTAATTCAATTATATCAAAATGCATATAGAATTACAATTGTTTTTATATGATTAAGTATGAATGTGTTGTAGCTATCCACTCGAATTTATGGTATCCTTGGGAACTAGCAAGGAGGTGAAGGTATGGCAACGTAGACAATACTAGCAATGATAAAACAAAAAAGAGGGCGATTGCATAGCAGATTTTATATCTGTCTTGTAATCGTTCTTTTCTTATGGATGGAAATTATGGTTCTTTAATAATTAGTATTGGTGAAGTATATACTATTACTAAATAGGCTGTGATATAGGTATGAATACAGAAATGTGTTCATACTTTTTTATCTTTTAGTAAGAAAACTTAGGAAATACGAAGAATTAGTGAATTAACACGATTATTATGTTTGTAAATTTAAGCATGATAGTTTCGTAAAACGTTTACTAAGTAGAAATATTGTTTACATAAAAAATAAACCACTGCGAATATGCTATAATTATTACAACTGAAAGTACGAGGTAATACTTATGTTTGAAAATGGTCTTATTTTATCTGCAAAAGGGAATCCCTTTAGAGAGGATAGTTATACAAAATTCACATTGTTAGAAAAACACCAACAAAACTTAAAAAATGATTCAACTGTTATTTATGGAAGAAATGGATCTGGAAAAACAACGATAGGAAATTTATTATATAACAAATTTAAAAATTTTGAAGATGAAAATATAGAGGTGAAAGATTTAAATGATGAACCTATAACAAAAGAAAAATTTGAGAGAATTTTTATTTATAATGAACGTTTCATTGATGAAAATGTAAAATTTAAAGAAAATGGGTTAGACACAATAGTTTTATTGGGTGAAGATGCACTGGTTGACGAGAAGCTTATTGAAAAAAAGGAGGAACTAGTAAAGTTAGAAGAAAAAATTGAACTTATTAAGATAGAAAAATATAATGACACAAATAGCCATCATAATCCTCAAACAATATATAATTCTATTATCGAATCTTTAAAAAAAGATGGAGAGTGGGCTACTAGGAAACAAAAAATAGATGGTTTAAGTCGTAAAGCTACAGTTAAAAGTGATGTTCTAGATAGAATAATAAATTCTTCAAAGATAAAAAGAACAACAGATGAATTTTATTTTGCTCTAAAAAAATATAATGTCTTAAAACAAAATAACAGCGAATGTAAATTAGAATTAAATTATTGTGAATTAAAACTTCGTTCAAATTGTGATGAACTATTAGATAAAGTGCTAAATAAGGCTATTGATGATGATTTGTCCTTAAAAATATATGACGTGATAGAAAATTCAGGAATTTCTAGGATAGATGAAATTAATTTATATATGAATTCAGATGAACAATTTTGTCCCTTTTGTTTTAAACATATAGAAAGTGATTATAAAAAAACTATAGTAAATAAAATTAAAAAAATTATCTCTAAAGATAAAAAAGAATTGTTGGACGATTTAAATAAATTAAAATTAAATACATATATATTAGATGAATTACCAGATATAATTTTGCTAGAAAAAAAAGAAGATATTCGAATAAAAACACAACAATACAATGAACAAGTTGACTTATTTAATAGTAACGTTGAATTAAAAAAAGAAAATTTATATAGTAAACCTTTATTTCAAGAAGAAAAAGCCATATTTTGTGGTGAACAACTAAATATAGCTATTAGTGAAATTAATGCACTTATATCGACGCATAATATAGACCTGAAAAATATTAAGCCTATAAAGAAAAGTTTGGAAGAAATAAATGATTCTCTATCATTATCATTTATTAAAGATGATTATAAAAAATATCTTAAATTATTAGAGGAAAGAGATATTGCACTTAAAGAATTTAATGAAATAATATTAGATATTAAATCAATTAAATATGAAATTAAAGAGTTAGAAGGTAAAAAGGGGAATTTCAACTTAGCTGTTGATGAAATTAATGAATCTTTAGCCTCTGTCTTTTGTTCAAACGATCGTTTGAATATCGAATTAGATGGAGATAACTACATAGTTAAATGTAAAGGTAGTACGGTTGAGTTGTCAAAACTGTCAACTGGAGAATGAAATATTATTTCGTTATGTTATTTTCTTATTTCTATTGCATCAAAACAAAATATTAATCAAAAGTACGAGAATGAAAATTTGGTCGTTATTGATGATCCGTTAACTAGTTTTGATCATGAAAACAAAATTGGAATTTATAGTTTTTTGAGAAAAAAAATATCAGAAATTATAGAAGGGAATGAGGGGAGCCGGTTTATTATTTTAACTCATAATTATGATGTTGCATATAATTTAGAAAAAATTATTAGAAATGTATATAAATCGAAAGCACGTAATAAAAATATAGTTAATTCAAAAAGGTTAGAAGAATTTATATTATATGATGACAATTTCACAAGTGGAATAAGTCAGTATAAAAAACTTTTAAATAATATTTATCTATTTGGAGATAAAGGTACAAGTGAGTTAACCTCACTAACTATTGGTAATAGTATTAGACGAGTGATGGAAATGTTTTCATCATTTATCTTCAACGAAGGTCCAGATGTACTTAGCAAGAAAGTAGAGGAAATAGAAGGAGCTAATTCGGTCGTTTCTAGTTTTATTGATCACTACATGCTTGGTATATTAGTGAATTGCGAGAGTCATAGCGAATATTTAGTCAAAGCTTTTGATGAAAATGACAGTATTGAAAATTTTAGTGAGAATGAAAAAGAAGAAGCTGCTAAAATAGCGCTAGTTATAATACTTATACTATATGAAAATCATTTAAAAGCATATTTCAAAATTGATGAAGTAATAGAAATAAGAAAATGGAAAACTAAATTAGAAAAATTGGGTAGATAATTAAAGTTAATTACATATATAGTATAGTACTTAATGTAAAGAAAGGTTATATCATGGGAAATAAAGATGTACAAAGTCAAGTTGTATCTATAAAAACATTATTTGCTGAAAAATTTGATGTTGATTTTTATCAGCGTGAATATGTATGGCAAACAAAACAACTTGAAGATTTAGTAAATGATTTATCAATGGAGTTTTTAAGAAACTGGACGAATGGGGATAAAACAGAAAAAGTAAGAACATACGATCCATACTATATGGGGGAAGTTGTTTTATCAATAAAACCAAGTGGCAGAAATGCAATAATAGATGGACAACAGAGAATCACTACGTTTACTTTACTGTTAATACACTTAACACAACATTATAAGAATATTGTAGGATTTCCAAAAGCCGATATTGATCAACTTATTTATAGTGATGATTTTGGTTTTAAATGTTTTAATTTAGAAATAGAAGAGCGAAAAGAGTGTATGCTTGCACTATATGAAAACGGAGGGTATACTGTTCAACCAGATGAATCTATATCCGTACATAATCTAGTGGAAAGATATACAGAAATCGCTAACTGCTGGAATGATAATATTAATGCAGATAATATTGCGCACTTTGCGTATTACCTTAAAGAAAAAGTTGTATTTTCTAAAGTTTGGACAAACAGTGATGATTTTGCTTATGTTATATTTGAAACAATGAATGATAGAGGACTTTCTTTAACACAAATTGAAATGATAAGAAGTTACATCTTAGCTAATATTGATACTAAAATGAGAGCACAAGCTGTTATTGAATTTGACAGTGTTGTGAAACGTTTAGTGAATATAAAATTAAGTTCAAAATCAAAAGCAGAATTTGATTTTTTCAAAATTTACTTTCGTGGACATTATGCAGAAGATTTATCACAAAGTAAAAATACCACTTCAGACTTTACACGTATAGGTAATGAATTTCACAGGTGGCTTAGGGATAATAGCGAGTCAATTGGTTTAAATAATTCAAATGATTATATAGAGTTCTTACATCAAATTACTTATTATGCTAAAGTGTATGAAAGAATTAATGCTATCACTCACGAAAGAAAGTCTGACGAGTTTTTCTATTTAGTAGTTAATTACGATTATGGATTTACATTACAACCAGCATTAATTCTCTCGGCAATTAATTATAAAGATGACGAGAATACGGTTACAGAAAAAATCAAGTTAGTATCTAGATACTTAACAAAAATTCTTACATGGAGAGTTTGGAATCACTGGGTCATCTCACAAAGTGCACTAGAAGCTTCTATTTATGAACTATGTAAAATGATACGTAGAAAATCAGTTAATGAAATTGAAACAATATTGATAAACCATACAACAGAACCTTTAATCCTTAAAAACGCACCTATTCTAAATCAACAGAATAGAAATAAGATAAAAGTATTATTATCATTAATAACTGAAATTGTTGCAGTTAACTCAAACGAGTCAAATTATATGCTTAATAAGAAAGATATTGAAGTGGAACATATCTGGTCAGACCATTTTAATGAACACACGAGAGAGTTTTCTAATGAATCTGAATTTAGTGCGACAAGAAACAATATAGGGGATCTGCTATTGTTACCTAAGAGTTTTAATGCCTCTTATGGAGATGATTCTTTTTCATTGAAAGTTAGTCATTATTACGGACAAAATATTTTAGCACAAAGTTTAAATGAAACTAAGTATAGTAAAAGTCCGGGGTTTAAAAGATTTATAACAAACAATAATCTTCCTTTTAAGAGTTACACGGAATTTAATCGTTCAGATATTATAGAACGTGCTGAATTATATAAAAAAATATTAGAATGGAACTGGCAGTAAAGAATACATAGTGATGCATTGTAACAAGAGGCACATGATTATATTATTCTTAATTAAAAAAATATAGAAGTAGTAGAATAAAAACCATTACTACTTAGAATGTAATTAAGGTATGAAAACAAAAAAATTTCATACCTTTTTATTATTCTAAAATACATTTTTAAAATAATCATTAATATAAATATATATTTAAAAGTATTCCTAAGACAGAATGCCAATTGCATATTCATATTTATTATACTGCTTTTTATTAATATGGTTCTACAGGGATAATTAGTAGTACTGTAGGCTTATAAACAGAACTAGAGTAGAATAATCATACTATAAAATTATATGCTATTAAATCATCTTTAAATAGCTCTAGTTTGCTTGCATTTCTTTGTTTATTTAATTAAAATAGATGTATAAAGATTAATGTCTACTAATATGGCACAATGGCTATAAGTAGATGATTAAAGGAGAAATATAATGAAATACATTAAAATAATTGTTACGTTGCTTGGAGTGTTATTTGCTTTTCTAAGTCTTAGCGATCTACTACATGATGATATATCTATGCCATTAATGATGGTATTCTTAGGAATGTCAGAATTTATATTAGCGAAGGAATGTTTTGAGACTAATCGAAAAGCGACGGGATTCTTAACATTAGGTGCAGGGATTTTCATTTATACGATAATGATATACATTGTCTTTATTTAATATTTACATACTGTTTAATCATTAAATATTACAACATATAAATACCATGCATCTGATAGTGACAGACTTAAGGGATATACATACTAGTTGTAATGGTGCGATCTATGGTTATTCAAGGATAAGAAGACATATAACCAAAATGTATTTATAGTCTTATAAAATAAGGAGGATTTATTATGAATACAATTCTTTTACTTGAAGATGATATAGAATTGAATCAAACGCTTACTTCTTATTTAGAAAAAGAAGGATATGCGGTGTTGTCCGCTCACAATTGTAAAGATGGAAGAGCGTTAGTCAATACAAATGCATTTGAAATAGCCTTATTAGATATTAATCTATCAGATGGAACAGGCTTTGAATTTTGTAAGTGGTTAAAAGAGCACAACAATGTTCCGGTTTTATTTCTTTCAGCAAGAGATTTAGAAGAAGATATTTTGAATGGTTATGAGTTAGGAGCGACAGATTATATTACCAAGCCATTCTCACTAAAAATATTGCTTAAAAAAATAGAATTGATTTTGAAGGGTACTAAGGAACTAAATATTTACGATGATGGATTTTTAAACATAGACTTTGAATTAGGAACTATTAAAATTGGAAATATAGTAAATGCGATGACACCAACAGAGTATAAAATATTAAAGAAATTAATAGAACATAAAGGACAATTACTTACTTATGAAATACTTTTAAATGCACTTTGGGATCAGGGTATAGAGTTATCAGATAAACATACACTTGCGGTAAACATCAATAGAATACGTAAAAAAATAGAAGGGGAAGGGCACTCTTATATTTCAAACGTTTATGGAATGGGGTATATATGGAAATAATATTATTATTCATCATTCTTTTGTTGATGATGTTAATCACTTATCTTTTATGGAAAAACGCTACGTTAAAAAAAGATATATATAGCTTTGCGAATCAATTAAATTACAATTTAGATAAGTTAATTAAGGAAGATGTTATAGATCCAATTCATAGTATTGAAGATGACTTATGGGGTAAGGTAAATAATAAATTAGTTCAAGTATCAACAATACATACAGAAAAAAAAGCGAGTTTATATGATGAAAAGATGAAACTAAAAGAATTAACATCAGATATATCACATCAAATAAAAACACCAATCGCCAATATTAAACTGTATTTAGAAATTATTTCAGAGGAGCAAACCTCAGAAGAAAATCGCATGTATTTAGAAAAAACAATGAAGCAAGTGGATAAATTAGAATTTCTTTTTAATAGCCTTGTGAAGATATCGAGATTGGAAACAGGTACTATTAAAATTTTAAAGACACCAACTAGGATTCAACAAACGCTTGTTTCAGCCATTGAGGTAATTATTTTAAAAGCAGATGAGAAAAATATAAGGGTGAGTGTAGACTATGAGGAGAGTGTTATTATTAATCATGATAGTAAGTGGACAAGTGAAGCAATTGCAAACATACTAGATAATGCTGTGAAATATACAGGGATTAATGGGACTATCAATATTACGATCACGCAACAAGCTATATTTACAAAAGTAAGTATTCAAGATACAGGAAAAGGAATATCGATACAAAGACAAGCCTCTATTTTTAAACGGTTTTATCGTGAGCCTGAAGTACATGATAGTGATGGTATCGGTGTTGGACTATATTTGGCGCGTAACATCATAGAATTGCAGAATGGATATATAGAAGTGCAATCACAAGTTGGAAAAGGTAGCACATTTATCATTTATTTACCTAACTGAAAATCACATAATTGTGATTTTTTTCCTTTGTGAATGGTTTGTGATTATTTTGTTTTATAATAACTTAGAGAAAACTGGGGGTAACTATTAATGGATAATTTAACAGTCAAAGTAGTAAATATAAAAAAGCACTATCAAGTAGGAAATCACATGATAAAAGCATTAGATGGCATATCGCTAGAAATTAAAAAACATGAATTTGTATCTATCATTGGAAAATCAGGATGTGGGAAAAGCACCTTATTACATATGATTGGAGGATTAGATATTCCTACAAGTGGAACTGTCTTTGTCGATAATATGAATCTTGCACAAATGAATCATAAACAATTAGCTCTCTTTAGACGTAGAAAGGTAGGATTTGTATTTCAACAATACAATTTAATTCCAGACTTGAATGTATATGATAATATCACTTTCCCATTGGAACTGGACGGAGTAAATATAGACCACGAATTTATTCGGAAATTATTAATAAGCTTACACATGGAAGATAAAAAAGAGTTATATCCATCTATGCTATCAGGAGGGGAACGTCAACGAGTGGCAATTGCAAGAGCATTAGCTATAAAGCCCGCAATTATTCTAGCAGATGAACCAACCGGTAATTTAGACACTTCTACAGGGCATGAAGTAATCGGTCTTCTAAAGGGGATTGCAAAGCAATACAATCAGACTCTTATTATCATTACACATAACTTAGATATTGCACAAATGGCAGATAGAATCATACAAATAGAAGATGGTATGATTGTGAAGGATGATGACTTATATGTTAATGAATAACAATAAGAAAATTATTTCAAAATTAGCAATAAACAACATGAAAAAAGAAAAGAAGAAGCATACAGTACTTCTAATTACCATTGCACTGTCTGTTTTCATGATATATAGCATCTTGAGTGTAGGTTTTACTTATTTAGATTTAAGCAGGTTGCAAGACGCCAGATTACATGGAGCAAATTTTGATGCTGTTATAGTGAATGGATTTTCAGATAAACAAAAAAATATAGTAAGTAAAGAGTCGAAAGTTGACACAGTAGGGGTACTATCTTATGCAGGTGTTGTAAAAAGTTCGAAGAGTGATGCTACTGTGGATGTTGCACTAATTTGGAGCGACCAGAGCTATTGGAAGTATCAACATGCAGATGTGAGAACGAATGAATACGGAAAATATCCACAAAAAGAAAATGAATTAATGGTAACAAAGAAAGCTCTAGAAGCATGCAATTTAGCTAGTTTGAATATAGGGGATACACTCTCATTAACTTATGAAACGAATACAGGTGTTCATCATAAAGACTTCATCATTAGTGGTATATGGGAAGGGTTTGGAGATCAGTCAGTATTTTATGTATCAAAGGAATTTTACGAAAGCACAGGCTATGATTTATCATTAACAGGTAGCCTTCATATGACGTTTAAAAGTAATTATATCTCAAATGCAACTATTGCAAAGATAGAAGAAAGTCTACAATTAGCAAATCAACAACTATTTCAAACTACAGACTACATAGATCGTTCATTAACATTATTAGTAGGAATTTTAGGCTTGTGCTTTATTATATGTGTAAGTGCTTATTTATTAATATTTAATATATTGTATATGTCTACTATAAAAAAAATACGATACTATGGGTTATTACAAACATTAGGTATGACAAAGAAGCAATTAATACAACTGTTGCGAAAACAAATAGTATATATTAGTCTATTAGGGATGTTCCTTGGAGTACTTCTAGGCTTTTGTATTTCCTATTTTGTAGTACCGTATAGTATGGGGATATTAGAGAGTGAGATAGGAAATATATCTATTCAATTTCATTTAGTAATCGTGCTATTGAGTCTAGTAGTAACAAGCATTGCTATTATATTAGGAATGAAAAACCCTCTTCGCATAGCATCAAGAGTGACACCGATAGAAGCAATAAAATATCAGGTAAGTAATATGAATGATCATGGAAATAAAGAATATGTAAAAGGAAAAGTGCTATGGAAATTGGCGAAACAACAATTAAGAAAAGATAAGAAAACTACACTGATGATATTGTTGTCTTTAGCAACTAGCTTGATTACCTTTTATATGTTAGTAACGATAGTTACGAGCCAAGGTAAGCGAACAGTATTTGCAAACTATTGGGATGCAGATTTTACAATGCATAATCAATCACAAACGACAGAAGATATAGACTCATTACAAGAAGTAATTAACGATGATTTCATTTCTAAATTAAAAAAACTGGAAGGAATAGAGCAAATTCATTCTGTAGAAGGGGTAGCGATTCTTATTCCCTATCAGGCTAATGGATTCTCAGATAGTTGGATAAAAAGAATAGTAGAAACAAGACCTTATATGAATTATGAAGAGACTAGGTTAGAGTATCAGAATAATCCTAGGAAATACTATGGAATGCTGAAAGCAATTGACGAAGAAGAGTTCAATTATTTAAATAGCTTAATGGGAGACGAGATAAATAAACAAGAGTTTATAAGTGGAAATACAAGCATAATACAATATGCAGGATTTGAGTTTACTGAAGAAATTAATGGCTATGACAAGGTTGATTTCATCTTGGATGGACAAAGTCATGAATTGCCTATAGGAGGTGTTAGTTACGAGGGATATTATGGCGCAACTACGAATGTTGGAGTATCGCTGATTGTTAGTAAAGACTACTTAAACTCATTAACCCAAAACAGTTATTGTATGAGTTTAAATATAAAATACAAAGAGATTTATAATGAAGCCACA
This sequence comes from uncultured Erysipelotrichaceae bacterium, assembly GCA_947036815.1. Classification (GTDB taxonomy): domain Bacteria; phylum Bacillota_I; class Bacilli_A; order Erysipelotrichales; family Erysipelotrichaceae; genus CAMQRS01. Next base: position 25,214 of record CAMQRS010000004.1, on the reverse strand, counting down.
GAAAAATCAATACAATCATTAAGTGAAGATAATCCTTTGAGTCAAGATGTATTTAATCAATCCAAGTATGAAGATTTAAAATTGATTAATGATGCACAAGGAAATATGGTTATCATAGGTATCCTTATTTCAAGTTTAATGTTGTTGATTAGTATGTTAAATTATATAAATACTATAGTTGCTGGGATACATAATAGAACACTTGTTTTTGCTACTATGGAAAGTATCGGAATGTCTAGAACTCAAGTAAGTAATCTATTAATTAAAGAAGGGTTACTGTATGCGATTGGTTCGATTTTTATCACATTTACTATAGGGACAGGGATTACTTATATTGTATTTGAATCAATGAACTATATGCAGGTATCGTTTTCAATACCTATAGTGCCAGTCTTTATTGCTTCCCTTTTAGTTATTGTAATCTGTGTAATTATCCCACCAGTTTTCTATAAGAGGTTATCAGCACATAAATCTTTAGTTGAGCGATTAAAAGATTTTGAATAAACGATACTTATGCTATTAAATCATCTTTAAATAGCTCTAGTCTACTTGCAATTCTTTGTTTATTTAATTAAAATAGATGAATAAAGATTAATGTCTACTAATAAGGCACAATGGCTATAAGTAGATGATTAAAGGAGAAATATAATGAAATACATTAAAATAATTGTTACGTTGCTTGGAGTGTTATTTGCTTTTCTAAGTCTTAGCGATCTACTACATGATGATATATCTATGCCATTAATGATGGTATTCTTAGGAATGTCAGAATTTATATTAGCGAAGGAATGTTTTGAGACTAATCGAAAAACGATGGGATTCTTAACATTAGGTGCTGGGATTTTTATTTATATAATAACGATATACATTGTATGCTTCTAATGAATACAGTTATCATGTGTAGCAGTGTTTAAAGACATTAGGCAATATCATAATTTTTAATACCAACCTATGTAGAAACACAATGTTTTCACTCAGCGATATAATACTTCTGTAGTATTTATGGGAGGTCTGAAAGGTAATAGATATAAAGTTTGTTTCTATACGTAATATATCAGTTAGTCAAATAGAGTCGTAAAATCTGTAACTAGATTTCACGACTCTATTTTGTTATAATTTGTAAGTGAAAAATAATTAAAGGGGGATTGAAAAATGCCAGAAGATAGAAATAATAAAGTCAGTTGTAATCATTATAGATGTGATATTGAATTAACATTAGAGGTGATTGGTGGAAAATGGAAAGCATTAATTTTATGGGAACTACATCTAAATTCAGTGATTAGATTTAATGAATTTAGAAGACTTATTCCTGAAATAACTCAAAAGATGCTTTCTCAACAGCTTAAAGACTTAGAGAGTAATCAGATTATTCAAAAGAAAATATACCCACAAGTACCTCCTATGGTTGAATATAGATTAACCGATTTAGGAGAACAATTAATCCCTATTTTAGATTCTATGGACAAATGGGGAAAAAATTATGTAAAAGCTTACGAAACCGATAAATAATTCATAAATATTTGATTGCTTGTAAACCTAGTGTTATACAAATTCCAACCTTTTGGAAACTGTCAATTCAAACCAAATAGTTACTGACTAACTAAAAAGTGCCCACTTATATAATTCTCGGATTCTGGGTATACTATGTTTGTGCTAAGAAATTAGATTGACTTAGACAAATAGTACAAACAAACTATACAGTTAGAAAAGAGGATTTCAAATGACAAGATTTACAATTCCAAGAGACGTGTTTATGGGAGATGATGCTATCAGCAACCTAACATCAATTAAAGGGAAAAAGGCATATATCGTTATCGGTTCTGAGCGATTAAAAAAAGATGGAACATTAGGTAAAGTAGAAGGTTACCTGAAAGAAGCAGGTATTGAAAGTAAAGTATTTATCGGTGTTGAGCACGATCCAAGTGTTCAAACAGTTAAAAAAGGTGTAGCAGAAATGTTAGACTATCAACCAGATTGGATTATTGGTATTGGTGGGGGTTCTCCAATTGATGCTGCAAAAGCTATGTGGTTATTCTATGAATACCCAGACTTCACTTTTGAAGAAGCAATTAAACCATTTAACTTACCAGAACTTCGTAAAAAAGCTAGATTCATTGGTATAACTACAACAAGTGGTACTGCAACAGAAGTTACTTCATTCAGTGTAATTACAGACAAAGAAACAGGTATTAAGTACCCAATCGCTGACTTTAATTTAACACCTGATATTGCTATTGTTGATACAAACCTTGTATTGACATTAACTCCAGAAGTAGTTGCTAACACAGGACTAGACGTATTAACTCATGCAATTGAAGCATATGTTTCTACAATGGCTACTCCACTTACTGATGCATTAGCTATGAAAGCAATTGAAATGACAGTTGCAAATTTAGCAGGTTCTTTTAAAGAAGATATGACTGCAAGAAAAAATATGCATATTGCTCAAAACTTAGCTGGTATGGCATTCTCAAATGCAATATTGGGAATCGTTCATTCTATGGCACATAAAACAGGTGATATATTTACAATACCTCATGGAATGGCAAATGCTATTTACCTTTCATATGCAATTGAATATAATGCTAAAACAGCACCTAAAAAATATGCAGAAATTGCAACACAATTACGCTTAAGTGGTTCAACAGAACAAGAACTTGTTAAGTCACTTGTTGATTTAATTAAAAACATGAGACAAGAATTTAATATTCCTGCATCTCTTAAAGAGTTTGGTGTAAATGAAGCAGAATTCCTTGATAGACTTCCAAGTCTTGCTAAAACAGCAGTAGCTGATCCTTGTACAGGTACAAACCCTCGTACTATTGATGATGCTACAATGGAAAATCTTTATAGAGCAGCTTACTATGGAGAAGAAGTTAATTTTTAATAATATAATCAAAGGAATCTTTCGTTTACCAACCAATTAAGATTGGATAATGGAAGATCCCACTAAGGGATACGTAAAATAGGAAGTTCACTACATACAGTGTGCTTCCTATTTTTTAGTACTGTAAACTGTAGTGAAAGTACTCCTATGTATTAATAAACATAACCAAAGCTATGAAAAATATATGTTTTCATAGTTTTATTATATACAGAGTAAAAGCAGTGTATTTGGTAATCTAACAGCAGGTGTTTTACATGAGAGTATTAATTATGATATGGACTGGTACATCTCTATAGAGACCACTGACACTATTGCAATTACTACTTTGAATTTAGTATAATATGTATATTAATACTGCAAATGGGCAGGCAAAATCAAATGTTAATTTTTCAAAAATATGATAGAGTAATTATTGGAAATTTATAAATTTCCAGAATGGGCTTATACAGCTGTAAAAGCTATTGCGAATATGGTTTTGTCGAAGTAAGTAATACATATAGAAAATAAGAGGAATTAAAAAATGGAAAAATTTGTTGAGAACCTAATAAAGTGTTTATCATATTTTGGTTTGTTTGCCCTATCTTTGATTGTTAATGGGTTAATATTTAAAGTTTTTCCATTTTTATCTAACAAGTATAATTTTTACTTAACGATTTTTGTTATTTTAATTGCGATACGATATTATAAAAAAGGTATAAATCCCTTTATAAAAATGAAACTAACTTCATTTAATTATAAATTGATTCCTTCAATCGTACTAACAGGGTTATCTACTATCCCGGTATTAAATTTTGCTGGGGTTATAGTGTTATCTACGAACCTTATATTAACCTATGCTGCGGTTATAAGCGGATCATTATTTATCAATTTTGCTTCTACAAATACAGTAATTGAAACTGGTGAACAAATATCTTTTTTTATTAGTTTCTTAGTAGTAGTTGTCTTAGCTCCGATATCTGAAGAAATATTATTTAGAGGATTATTGTATCCTAAATTAAAAGAGAAGTTTCATATAGTAATTGCAATAATTTTAAGTGCTAGTATATTTGCATTAATACACGGGAGTATTAGTGCTTCGATAGCAACCTTTATTCTTTCGCTAATCTTTATCTTTTTATATGAAAAAACGAATTCAATAATCCCTTGTATTATATTTCATGCATGTCATAATTTGTTTATTTTCTTTCTGTCATTTATAAATAATGAATTGTTAGGTTCATTACTTTTGATTTTAGCTTTCCTCTTCTTTATAATAGGTTGGATATGGTTTATATTATTGATGGGAAAACAAACAAAATTAAATAACGAGCAGTTCTAACTTTAGGTACTGGAATTTGCATTTATACGATAACGATACATATTGTCTTTTTCTAGTAATTATATATTGCATGTAGTAGAAGATATGGAGATTCTAAATCAATGGTGAATTCAGTTCTTCTAATTAACAGGGCTTGTAAACGTATGTAATGCACAAATAAATAATCTGTAAAAACTAGCTATCTATTAGCTAGTTTTTCTTTGTCTTTACATAATATAAAATTCGCTATTACATGAACATAATTTTTTTTGTATAATTATTGTAAAACAATAATTATATGTTATGATAATTATAGTAAAACGATAATAAAGGAGATATTTATGAATAGAAAAAAATGGAAGGTAGTCTTTTTAATAGAAGCGATTATATGCTTCACACTTGTCACTATGCGTGTTGATGTTGCATCCATATTTGAACAACTAATCTTATTTCCGTTCAATCCAATCGCAATCTTTTTAAGGGAACTGTCTTTGAGGGGTGATGCTTTTAATATAGTAGCGATTATCCTATATGTAAGTATATGTATATCACCTATGGTGTACTATGTAAGAAAGAAACGACAAAAAGAAGATAGCATCTTAATTGCATTCACAAGTTTCTTGTTTATCATGCTCTACTTATTAATTAATCAACATTATTTAGGTGAACAGGCAGAGTTTGTAAAAGTAGCGATGAGCGCAATTTTACATTCCATTACAATGTTTTATATCATACAAGTTATTGTAAGAATACTAAATGAAAGTAATACTAAAAAGTTATCTAAATATGTTAAAGGAGTAATGCTAGCTAATGTTGCAGTTCTGGTCGTTGGATTATTTGGCGTTGAATATTCGTTGTTACTATCTTCCTTCACCAACGATGTGGGAGTGCTGGCATCTTTTGTTAAATTTATCATCGCAATCATTCAGTATAGTTTATTCTTAACTATTACCAATTGTATTTACCAATTCGTTAAGCAGTATTTCATCTATGAAAATTATGAAGCAGCAGTACGTTTGATCCATACCTTTAGTAAGCTTTGTAAAGTAACAATCATTGTTTTATTCTTGAATCAAATCATTCTTAATATCGTTCAAATAATATTACTGACAACCCAAACTCTAGAAGTTAACATTGACGTTATTTTCCCATTCTTTGAGTTGTGTGGATTAATGATAGTTCTATTAATATCAAGAATAATTGAAGAAAATTATCTGTTAAAATTAGAAAGCGAAAGTATCATCTAAGCCTATGGCAATTAAAGTATATTTAGATGAAGCACTAAAAAAAAAGGGAATGAAAGCCAAAGAACTTTGTGTAAAGGTTGGTATAACAGAGGCCAACTTATCTATTCTAAGAAGTGGAAAGGCAAAAGGGGTACGATTTGGTACTATAAATAAAATATGCTACTACTTACAGTGTGATGTAGGCGATATTTTAAAGTTTGATGGAGAACTACAGGAGGAAGATACAGATGAATAAGTTTGTTAAAAAAATAATAATTATAGGATTCACAGTTTGTTTAACTAGTTGTAGCTTAGCAAGTTCTGAAAGTGATTTTGTTGATGGACCAACAAAACTCATTGGTGTATTTGTTACAAGAGAGGCATTACCATTTGATTTAATGGAGGCAACCATCAGCGTTGATGAAGAAACCGAAGAAGAAAGGTATGATTTTGATGGCATTGAAGGAGTTGGTTGTGCAGTTAATATACCTGATGCAAGTGAATCAGCACTACTAGAAAGCGAAGGATCTGGCAAGCATAACGCAGTATATACTTGGTCATATCCTGAACATGTTACCTCGCTTTCGCTTTATGTAGAGGTTTTAGGAATAAATAGTGGAAATTATTATGTAGAGGCAACTTTAATTCAAGCAATACAAAAAGAAGAAACTTCATATGTTATATGGGTGAATCCAATGTATCAAAGAGCGGATGGTAGTGTGTATATTACAGCAGAAACTGGTATTGGTACTGACTCTAGTGTTGGGGAAGGTTCGGGTGTATCACAAATCAATGAAGAGACTATTGAATCGATTGAAATTGGAGAAACGATAACATCAACAGTGAGAATAACGACATCATTGAGTCTTATGTATTTACCAATTTCGACTACCATTAGCGAACTAGACGAACATTACAATGTGATTTCTAGTCAAACGTTTGATCCAGATACGATGGAAGAATTATTCCCAAGTGAAGAGTGTGCATACTACTTTGTTGAAACGCTGAAGCAAAAACCAAACGGAGAAAATATAAAGGATATTCAACTGTATGATCGATTGGATAGTTCAATGCTTATCTATGATGGACTAATGGATGGTTATGTATTATCTAATCATGTTATAATCAATTGGGAAAATAATGACAATATCATCCATGAGTAGACTCCTTAGTATAGTAAGACTTTGGACTAACTAAATAAGTAATTGTACAAGGAGAAACAAAAATGACTGAAACCGAATTTAAAACACTACCGATTCGAAAGATATTTCTAAGATGCACAGTACCTAATATGTTGAGTATGATATTTTCATCAATATATTTTATAGTTGATGGTATATTCATCGGAAGATATGTGGGAGAGGTAGGGTTAGCAGCGGTAAATATTTCATGGCCATTTCTATTGATCACTTTTGCAATGGCAGACATGATTGCGGTTGGATCATCTGTTAAAATAGCTCTTACGCTTGGTAAAGGAGATACGGACTACGCAAGTAAAATATTTTCAACAAGTGTATTATTAGTGTTTATACTATCGGCATTTTTTGGTAGTTTTGCAGTTGTAATTGCTCAGTTTACGGATGTATTTCTTGTGAATGATCTTGAATTATCAAATTACACATCAAGATACTTAACACACATAGGGTATTTTGCGATTGGTTTTATCCCCCTGTATGCAATGGATAATTATTTGAGAATATGTGGTAAAATGAAACTTTGTTTATACATTAATGTGGTTTCATCACTTGTTAATATTTTTCTAGACTGGTTGTTTCTAGCCAAATTTGGATGGGGTATTGAATCTGCTGCGATAGCTACCGGAATAAGTACATCACTTGGTACAATCATATCACTACTCGTGTTCGCATCTAGTAAATTAACACTTAAATTCACGAAACCTAAAATACCGTTCAAAGACATTTTAGAAATTATATATAATGGAAGTTCTGAATTTTTTGGAAAAATAGCAGGATCACTTATTGCGATACTGACTAATGCTTTTCTATTATCACTTGGTGGAGCAGTTGCTGTAACTGCTTATAGTATTGTTATGTATGTAGATGGTGTTGTAAGGTCTATAATATATGGAATTGTTGATTCTTTACAACCACCTATTACTTATAATTTTGGAGCAGATCAACCAAAACGAGTTTTTGGAATTTATAAGGCAAGTCTAATTGCAACAGGATGTATTTCAATAGCTGCAATGTTTATATTACTTGCCATTCCAGAGTTATTGGTTCAAGTATTTATAAAATCAACGGATGAATCGATTATAAAAATAGCGGTAACAGCGCTACTTTTATTCTCACCAACATACTTAACATCTTGGTTTAATCTAGTGACAGGATCAATTCTTACCTCACTTGATAGACCGAAGGAATCACTTGTTTTAATGACATTATCTTCTGTTGTATTTCCTCTTGTATCCGTTTTTATATTAACGTTTTTCTTTGAATTAAACGGAGTATTTTTAACTCCTATAGTTACACAAACAGCAACCTTTTTCGTAAGCTTCTTGTGTTTTATAAAAATTAAACAGAAACTATAATAAAATATTAATGCAGTCATCATTTATTCATTATTAAGTAAGTCGATCATGCATGGAAAGTTAAATGGATAGTTAAGTAGCTTTGGAATGTAGTAGTAATGAGAAGTTCATAAAAAGATAAATGATGGGAGGAACAGGAATGAAAAAAATTATAATAGCATTTTTAACAGCCACTATTATGGCTATGTGTATGTCATTTATTATGGCGATTGTGAATGTTGGTTTTAGTCCAGTATTAGTAAGTGTATGGTTAAAAGGATGGATGATTGGGACATGTGTTGCATTTCCATTATCGTACTTTTTACCACCTAAAGTTACGATGATTGTGAATGAATTTATTAAGTAGCTTATGATGCTTTATGGATATTACTGAACCAGCAATATTTATTGTAATAATTACATTGCATTAGCTACTGAAAATAAATATTTATATATTATAAATGATTGGAGTTACTTACGTTAAATTAAGTGAAAGTACATTTAATATACAGGTATTCATTAGTAGTCATACTTAGATTTATATTTAATGAAAAAGTATAAAGATAGAACTAGGGCTAAGCCTTCAGAAAAGGGAACTGCAAGCCATAATCCATTTATATCAAATACTAATGGTAATAAAATGATGGTACCTACTAGAAAAACAAAGGTCCTTGAAAAGGATATGATTGCGGAAATTTTCCCATTAGACAAAGAGGTAAACAACATACTTGAAAAGGTGTTGAAGCCTACAAATAGTAAAGCTATTGAAAATAATTTATTTCCAGTAACAGCAAGTGGATATGCACTACTGTTTGGGTCGGTGAAGATATTTACTAATATTTCTGAACCAAACATGGAAAGGAATGTAGTCGTTATGCCGACAATACCGATAAATAAGAAACTTAGTTTTCTGATTTTTTGCATTTTTTCTTTTTCTCCTGAACCATAGAAATAACTAAGAAGGGGTGAAATACCAAACATATAACCCATGTATAAGGCACTCATTAATCCAAAAACATAAAATGTTATTGTGCTTGCTGCAACACCGTTTTCTCCACCGATACGTAACATTTGTGCATTAAAAAGTATCATTACAACTCCACTAACAAGATAAGAAGAGAATTCAGAAAATCCATTCGTCATAGTTTTAAAAAGCACTTTAACATCAAAGGAAGGTTTAACAAAATGTAGCATATTATTATTTGAGAGAAAGCTTTTAGTAAGAATGATGCAAGGTATTAACATCCCAAATCCACTTGCTATAGCAGCTCCAGACATACCTAAGTTCATTCCATAAATTAATATATAATCAAAAACGATATTAAAGATTCCACCAAAAATAGAACTAGCCATCGCTAGTTTTGCTTTACCTTGTGCGATTGTATATACTTGTAAATTTGAAAACAAAAGCTGTGGAATAATAAAGAAACTATAAGCATAAAGGTACTCTTGTGATGAAGATCTAACCTTGGAAGTAGTGTTGAAAACAGAGACTAGTTCAGTAGAAAAACTCATAGTAAACACAGTCAAGAGTACTCCGATTAATATTGTAATTATAAGGAGCATTGTGAAGTTTTGCTTCGCTTCGTATTGTTTTTTTTCTCCCATTTTTTTCATTACTATGGCACTGCCTCCAGCTGAAAACATAGTTGCAATCGCCATGAAAAAATTAAAATAAGGAGAAATAAGGGTAAGTGAGGATAGTGCTCTATCTCCTAAAATGTTTGATATAAAAATACCGTCAATCATAGAGTAAGAGGACTGTATAAGCACCATTAACATGGTAGGTATTGTAAATACAAGTAATGCTTTGAATGTTATTTGTTGGGTATATATATTATTTTCCATTACCTATACCTCTATATTCATAAAGATAAAAATTCATTTCATTTTTTATTTTCAAAGGTAATGAGTATGATTTTTCTGCAATTCTTAGCATGCCTTGTCGTTCGTAAAACTGATAGTTGCAGCTACTATCAGTGTATAAATAGAAGTCTTCTATCTGTTGTGATTTCATATAATTAATTGCTTTTTCAAATAATGCTTTTCCAACTCCGGTACCTCGATGATCCTCGCTCACTGCGAAAAAGACAAGTTCACCATCATAAATTTTTGATTGTGTTGCCAATAGGTTTGTATCTACATTCGCAATAGAGCCAAATACTTTTGCTGTTTTTCTACCTTCTTTTGTTAGTAATAGCGACAGGATCGCTTTCACTTGAATTGCCTTAATCCATAGGGATGTTTTATGAATGTGTTTATTTGCACACATGATAATACCGATAGGCGTATTGTTTAATAGTGCAACTTGTGTAAATGTTTGTTGGCTAATGCATTCTAAAAGATATACGCTAGACATACTTTTCGAAACTTGTTTACCACAAAAGGAATCAAACTGCCATGTCTTGCGTATGATTTCCTCAAAAGCTAGTGCATCTTCTTTTTGATATTCTCTGAATGTTAAATTGTTCATTTGTAATCTCCTTGTTGGTCACTGTTATACGTGCTACAATAAAATTGTAAGGCTTACAGCGTATGTAATGTCAAGGAGGTAGTTATGGATAAAAATAAATTGTTTTTCACACTTGGGGAATTTGCAAAAATACACGGGATAAATAATCGTACGTTACATTATTATGACAATATTAAACTGTTCTCTCCTGACCATAAAGGGGAAAATGGATATCGATATTATACGCATAAACAAAGTATGGAACTTGTAACTATTTTATCTTTCAGAGAAATTGGTATGAGTATCAAAGAAATTCAGCAGTATTTTGAAAATCCATCATCCGATGTTTTTATAGATTTGGCAAATGTAAAGATGAGTGAAATAGATGAAAAAATTAAAAGTCTTACAGCACTTAAGAAGGTGTTCCAACATAAAAATGAACTGCTTAGATTGTCTCAGTATGTTTTTGATGGGCAAATCGAACTTGTTGAGTTAGCAGAAAGTTATCTATTTGTGAGCGAATTCCCAGCAGAGTTTGACGGAGTGGATGATGTCAGTATTCCAACTGTGTTAGACCATTTGAAATCCTCACGGGATTTTACTTCTTTTAAAGTTTCTTGTGGTAGTTTCATTTCGTTAAAAAAAATAATAAAAGTTGATTATTCAAACTATGACGGATTGTTTACTGAAGTTGACACCTATAAAAAAGGGATCTACAAAAGGCCTAAAGGAAAATATTTGAGAGGTTTTTCTGTTGGGGATTGGGATAAAATTCCTGTCTTGTATTCTAAAATGATGCTATTTGCTAGTGAAAATAATATTGAATTAGGGGAGTATGCATTTGAAAGAGGAATCAATGAAGTTTCAATTTCTGATATATCTGAGTATATTAGCGAGATTACTATTTTTTGTAAGTAAAATATAAACCTCGAAAGAGTTAGTGAAATGATACTTCTTTATATTTTTTCACAGCAAGCATTTTTCTTGTTTTGATGGTGTAACGTTGGTCTATGCTATAAGACAATATAGATAGCGTTATTTAGAAATTTAATCTCTTATCTAGGTATGTTAATAGCATGCGAAATCATAAATAATCAAGTTGTAACGCATTATTATGTCTTAAAATAAGCATTAAACTTTCTTGAAATAGAAAAGATTGTACTATATAATACATCTTCACAGATACATTAACTTAAGCAAAGGAGATTCTATGTTTAATCGCTATAAACAAAGCATGGTATATAAAGTAACCGTATTGCTATCATTAGGTATTCTGCTAATAGTAGGATTTATTCTTAGTATTGTATTGTTAAATGGAGTAGTTGATGTATTGAAACAACAACCTAGTATGGCATTTAGCCAAGAAGTTGAAACACATAAATCAATTATTAAGGATAAATTAATGTTGGGATTAGGTAATATCAGTGCCTATTCTACAGATATTGAAAATATATATAATGCTAAGATGGATGAGAAAAATCAATTGAGTGAAGAATCTTCAATTGATTTTTTATCAGTATCAGTGCCTGTTGTTAAAAGCATGTTAAGTTCTTCTAAAACAACGGGAGCTTTTATTATTCTTGATAATGAAGGAGACACTGATGAATATACAGCCTTTTATTTAAGAGATCCAGAACCAGATGTAATAGTATCTTCACAAAAGAATTTTTTAATACAAGTAGCGCCAGCTGAACTTGCAGAAAGTTTTGACTTTGATAAAATGCCCGTATATGAACCAAACATTACATTAGCTGGAATTCATGAAAATATATTAACTGTACCTATTGAGAGAAAACTTTCATATCCGAATAATAAAGAAATAGGTTATTGGCAAGTATCACCCGACTTTGCTAATCCAGATCAATCTATTATTACCTATTCAATGCCTTTAGTTGATCAAGACGGAAATGTTTTTGGTGTCATAGGAATGGGTATTACAGAAAGTTATTTATACAAGAATATACCAGAAAGTGAATTAGTTTCTTCTAATATAATTGGGTATTCATTTGGGATATATGACAGAACTAAAAATGAATTAACATCTGTTTTAAACTATAACTCTATTGTGGATAATGATATTTCACCAATCGGTAAACCACTCACATTTGAAGCATTCGACGAACAATTAAATTTATACAATGTACAAAATGTAAGTACAGAATTTCCAGTAACAGCGAGTATGCATTTTCTAAATTTATATAAAGATACACCATTTCCCCACGAAGAATGGGTGTTCATAGGATATACAAATCAAAAAGATCTGCTTAGTTCTGCGACAGATTTTCTGAAAAGCATACAAATTGCTGTGTTAATTGTATTAATATTAGGATTCATCATGTCGTATGTGGTTGCTAAAAAAATAAGCAATCCAATTAGTGAACTTGCAAAAAAAATAGGTACTAATGATACAGACTTAATTCACTCCCTTGTTGATAAAACAATGGACTATCAAGAGATTGCTGCACTAACACAAGCAATTGTGCGTTATAGTAAAAACGAAGAATCAGCTAGTTTAAAAACAGATAAAATTATTAACATGGTTAATCTTCCGTTAGGAACATTTGAATATACGCATAATAATGAATATGTGATTTGTTCAAAATCTCTTATTCATATGCTTGGTATCCCAAGTGAAGAAGTGAATGGAAATAAAGTAACAGCGATGGCATTTTTCTATAAAATGGATGAAATAAAATCTAATGTGGAAGATCGTTCTGAAAATATTTTTATGGTACAAGGGAATACTAGTAAATGGCTAAAAATTGTATCTGCAGAAGATGAAAATTCTACGTTAGGGATTTGTTTAGATGTATCTAAGGAAGTATTAGATAAACATATTAGGGAATATGAGAGAGATTACGATCGCCTTACGAAGCTACTTAATCGTTCGGCATTTAAACACAAGGTAGAACTTTCATTTCAAAACAAAATAGAAGAATACGCCGCATTTATTATGTTTGATATCGATAATCTAAAGTACATTAATGATACTTATGGTCATGAAATGGGAGATTTCTATATCTCATCGATTGCCGATGTGTTATCTCTAGTATTTAGGGATAAATGTATTTTAGGACGCATGTCCGGTGATGAATTTTATGTGTTTGCACAAAGTAATCAATCGAAAGAAGAAATCGAATGCTTGATTCAGTCTATGTACCATATGTTTGATACAAATTATTTATTGCTTCCAGATGGAAGCCAATTTAAAATGAGAATGTCAGGTGGTATTGCTTGGTATGGAGTGGATACCCGTTCCTTGGATGAATTAATGCATTATGCAGATTTTGCGATGTATCAAGGTAAACATTCAACAAAAGGAGAATTACGTGAATTTGATAAGTCAGTGTATTTACATGAGTCATTTATGCTTAACGGTAGTGAGGAATTAAATCGAATACTAGATGAGAAGCTTATTGACTATGTATTTCAGGTAATTATATCTGCACAAACAGGAGAAATTTATGGATATGAAGCATTAATGCGTCCACAAAGTGTCGTCATTGATACACCTATCAAGCTACTTAAAATTGCAACACTACAATCTCAACTTTACAAAATTGAACAAATTACTCTTGATAAGACATGTGCTGCTTATATTCAGTATGCTGACCTCTTTGATGGCTGTAACTTATTTATTAATTCTATTCCAAATGAAATTTTGACTGAACATGATTTTATGGATATAACTAAAAAGTATACTACTATTCTGAATAAGATTATTCTAGAAATTACTGAAGGTGAAAAATTAAATATGTCTATTTCAGATAAAAAAATAGAATTTGCAAGACAGCATGGAATGTTAGTTGCACTTGATGATTATGGTTCAGGATATTGTAGTAATCTGTCATTATTATCAGTGAAACCAGATATTATTAAAATGGATCAAATGATGATTAAAAATATTAGTACTGATAAAAACCGTCAATCAATGCTTCAACAAATACTTGTATATGCGAAAGAAAAAAATATCTTTATATTAGCAGAAGGAGTAGAAACATTTGAGGATATGGAGTATCTTGTTAAGAAAAAAGTTGATTTTTTGCAAGGGTACTATATATCTAGAGCGACAGTTCGCCCGGATTATGATACAAGAAGAATACAAGAAGAAATTAAAAACATTCTGAAGGAATCCAACTAAAATCCATTAGTGGGAAGTTATGCGTTACGTTAATAAAATACGAGACATTTAAAATGATACAACGATTATTAATCGTATAAAGAAGCATTTATCTAAGTTGAATTCCAACAAGGTAGATGTTTTTTTAATGAAATTATAGATTAATTGTATGGTAAAGTCTGAAATTAAATAATTGATATCTATCTTGCGTGAGAACCTATAAATCACGAAAACACGTATATTATTTATGAAAACACATTCAAATTTAATAGATATCAACTTATTTATGGAAAAAGGTAGAAATAAGTTGATTTTTAATATTATACAATGTATTATTTAAATCATTAATCAGTGATTTATTATATCTGAAATCTAAGATTATATTACTATTACAATTTTTTGGTAAAACCGTTGAAAAGCGGTGGCACAAAACTATAGGAACTTAACTATTAATTTATATTAGTTAGAAAGTTAGCCAGTTGCAAGTCAATCACAAGTGTGTGATTTATTTAGCAACTTTTTTTGTTTAAAAGGCAAAATATAAGGGAGAAAGAGGGTTTTACAGTATGAGAGACATATTTTTAGATAATCAAAAAAAATATGATGAAGACCCGTATTCTTTTGTTAAACATAAAGATATAGGTAATATGATGGACTATAAATTAGATGCAGAGATCAATTTGTATAATAAACTTTGTATGATTAAAATTGAAAATGCAGATTTACTATTAACTCATATTAAATCCGAACACTACATATCATATTTGAAGATAGTATTGAGTGAAATATATAACTACTTAGATGCAAAAAAATTTAGTGAAATTATTAAATCTTATATGATGGATTATAGTACTTTCATTATTGTGTGTAAACCTGATGTACACGAAGTTGTGTTTTTAGATATGGTGCAAGAGTTGAATAAAAAAATGAGATACTTCAATCCTAATAATTCAAATATTCCAATTATTGCACGATTTGTAATCGTACTTAATCAGGGGAGTATGTTAGAAATTGCGATTACAGAGATGCATTCCAAAAGGAACGCACATAAACATTTTATTATATGTGAAAATAGCGCGGAAGAATCCTCAACTACAAGCCATGAACTAGAAATGATTCTTTTACTGTATTGGGCGATTGAAAATAATGGGGTTATACCCTACTACCAAGGAATTTATGACACTAAAAAAAAATGTATTGATAAATATGAATCGTTGATGAGAATTGTTGCTGAAGACGGTACGGTGCATTTACCAAATTCGTTTATGGAAGTAGCTAAGAAGTATCATATGTATTCGCAATTGAGTGAGATGATGATACGAAGAGTAATTGAAGATATAGAAGAAACCAACATTAATGTATTTATTAATTTTTCAGCGTTTGATATTAATAGTGTTGAATTTAGAACGACAATTTACGAACTACTAAAGCAAAGAAAATCAAACTCATTATTAGTATTTGAAATATTAGAAGATGAATTATTTAAAGATATGGAGGTGCTTCAAACCTTTGTATCTGAAGTTTCTGAGTTTGGGGTTAAGATAGCAATTGATGATTTTGGTTCTGGCTATTCTAACTTATTAGAAATTACTCAAATATCTCCAGACTACATTAAAATTGATGGAGAAATTATTCGCAATATGAATGAGTCATACAAAAATAAAGCGATTTTAGAATTAATTGTTTATTTGGCAAAAAAAATAGGTGTGTTAACAGTGGCTGAACATGTTGAAAGTTATGATATTTTCAATCATATGAAAGAATTGGAAATTGACTTTCTACAAGGATATTATTTTTCAAAACCAGAACCTTTGAGTAAGCTGAAACTGAAAATAGGAGATATTGATAATTAGAAGACGATTAATGAATGTAAATATAGGTACTTCTATTTGCATATTACAATGCTTCATTGAATTCAATAAGATAGAAAAGAATACTTAATATAAATGAAATGAGATAAAAACGGGTATCTAACTAAGAACTAGTGCAACTCTAAATAATCAAAATATAGTATGAGATATTACACGTATGAATAAGGATTAATTTAAGTAAAAGGAGAACAAATATGTTTAAACTATTTAATACTGAAGATGAAAATAAATTCACATGGGAATCTATAGGAGATGTTGTTGATGGAAGACAACATCTAGGGGAGAATATGCCAGTTTATGTATATCGTTTATTCCAATTTACATTAAAGGATGAGTTAGCTAAGTGTTATGGTAATGATAAAACTGTTGAAATTTTCAGAAATGCTGGAGAATTAGCAGGAGCAGAATTTGCCAATCAATTATTAAATATTGATTTGGAATTGAATGAGTTTATTGCGCATTTGCAACGCGTATTAGAAGAAAGTAAAATTGGGATTTTAAGGATTGAAAAGTTTGATCCAATAACAGGAGAAGCTGTGTTAACCATAAGTGAAGATTTAGATTGCTCTGGATTACCAGTTACTGGAGAAACGGTATGCAATTATGATGAAGGATTTCTAGCTGGGATTTTAAAGGTGTATACAAAAAAAGAATACATTGTGACAGAAATTGATTGTTGGGCTACAGGATCGAGAGTTTGTCGATTTCATGCAACGATAAAGGCATAGGATCATACGAGTGACACATAAAAAAGAGTTAGATATACTGTTAAATCAGATTAAAAACATGATCCATGATAAGCCTGTTGTACATGAATTTACAAGTGAATCGGAAGACTTGGAGAACATACAAGAAGCTTTAATCTATCTTTCAAGTTGTTTATCTGAATCCAATGAATTCGTAAAGCAACTATCAATAGGTAATCTAGATGCTACAATACCAAGTAGACATAATTTCTTGTCAGGCGGATTAAAAGAACTAAATGCAGGCTTAAAACATCTAACTTGGCAAGCGAATCAAGTAGCCAGCGGAGATTATAACCAAAGGGTTAGTTTCTTAGGAGAACTTTCAGTTTCATTCAATAAAATGATTACACAGCTGGATGAAAGAGAATTGCAGTTGAAGCAACAGTCAAGTAGGTTGAGTAAAACAAATGGTCTCATGAAATCAATTATGGATGGGTTAAAAGATTGGATTATAGTAACGGCCAAAGATAGTGGAGAAGTTATTTATACGAATCAATCAGCCAGACAATTGTTTTATAATCCGGATAAAAGAGAACACATATGTGGTAAGTCATGTGGGTTAATGGCACGTTTAAAGCTAGCAGAAGAACGAAATAATGAAGATACAACATTTGATTATACTTGTCCAGTAAGTAATCAAACCTTACGTGCAAGGACCTTTTTAATACAGTGGAATGAAAGTTTAGCTTATGTGCATTATATATTAGATATTACTCATGAGCAGGAACAACTTGAACAAATGGAAGAACTAGCATATAAAGATGAATTAACCAATTTATATAATCGAAGATATTGTGTAGGAAAATTAGATTACCTATTAAGCCATAAGAATAACTTTTCATTTTGCATGATAGATGTAGATGGACTTAAGTTTGCGAATGATAATTTTGGTCATGGGGCAGGAGATGAATATTTAAAAAAAGTAGCACAAGAAATGATGAAAGTGATTCGTGAAAAGGATATTATTTGTAGGTTTGGTGGAGATGAATTTGCAATCATATTTCCCTTGTGTACTGCGTCGCTTGTATTGAATAAGATGGATTATTTGAATGAAAAATTAAAGACGATACAACAGCTTTATCCCATGTCTATAAGCTATGGTGTTGTTTATGTAGAAGAAGATAAAAAAGTAGTATCAGAAACAATAATGGCGCAGGCAGATAAGAAAATGTATATCCAAAAAAAGCTGAAAAAACAAACAAAGTATAGTGTTAAAAAATAGTGTGATCAAATAGGGGAGTTACATCTTGATACTTATTCAAAGTGTAAATAAGGAGAAAGAACAATGGAACAGAAGAAAGGTCTAAGCAAAAAGAAACAAAGATATATATTGTATGTGACAGTGTTTTTGATGTGTATCTATTTAACATGGAGAGCATTATTTACCATACCGATGCATAGTGGATTAGTATCATTTGTATTAGGTACTTTATTATTATTCAGTGAAGGAATAACAGCGTTCACCACATTTGAACTGTTTTATCGAAAAGTAAACAGTTCAAAACAAAATCTAGAAATGCCGGTACTAGAAGCTGATATGTATCCTCATATTGATGTGTATATTGCCACTCATAATGAGCCAATTGACCTTTTGTATAAAACGGTAAATGCTTGTACTTATATGGAGTATCCTGATAAAAATAAGGTACATATCTATTTAAGTGATGACACTAATAGAAGTGAAGTTAAAAAACTAGCAGATCAATTTGGGATTGGTTACATAGGGATGAATGAAAATAAACATGCCAAATCAGGAAACTTAAATAATGCATTAGCGAAAACTAAGTCACCACTTATTGCGACATTTGATGCGGATATGATACCGAAAAGTACTTTTTTAATGAAAAGTGTTCCATATTTCTATTTACCACTGTTGAAAAAAAATGAAGAGGGTATGTGGGTAACAAGAACAAGTGATGAAATAGATGTTGATTATAAAATCGGATTTATACAAACTCCTCAAAGCTTTTATAATTTAGATCTATTTCAATTTAATTTACATGCTGAAAGAACGATTCCCAATGAGCAGGATTTTTTCTCAAAAGAAATTAATGTATTGAGAAATAGTTCCAATGCAGTAGCTTATACGGGAAGTAATACGGTAATCTCTCGTAAAGCATTAGAAGACATCGGTGGATTTCCAACCAATACGATAACAGAAGATTTTCAAGTGGGAATCATGATTCAAAGTGAGGGGTATACTACCTACTCAACGGATGAGGCACAGGCTGCTGGATTATCTGCAACAACGATAGAAAGTATGTTAAGTCAACGTATTCGTTGGGCTAGAGGCGTAATTCAAAGTGTAAAGAATACGAATATGTTATTTAATAAAGGATTGAAGGGAAGCGCCAAAGTAAGTTATACAGTTTGTTATTTATATTGGTGGTCATTTTTTAATCGACTATTATTTATCCTATCTCCAATTCTGTTCGCATTGTTTGACATAATGATTGTAGATTGTGAATTTTGGGAACTACTTCTTTTTTGGTTACCTTCCTATTCGCTATATAGTATTTCAATGCGTTTTTTATCTAGTAATCTTCGGAATCAAAGATGGTGTCAAATCATTGATACCATCTTAGCACCGTATTTATGTATACCAGTTCTATTAGAAACAATAGGGATAAAAGAAAAGAAATTTAAAGTAACTAGTAAGGTTAACGAAGCACAGTCATTTGTATCAAACATTAAATATGCAATACCTCATATTCTATTAGTTGTACTATCGATTGCAGCAATTATTCGATTCACTAGTGGAAAATATGGTTGGGCTCTATTTTACAGCTGTGTCATTATATTTTGGCTTCTTAATAATTTGATTACACTGATGTATGCAGTATTTTTCATTAGTGGCAGAAAATTATATAGAAAAACGGAGCGTTTTGATGCAGTGGAAGATGTAGAAATTGTATATGATAATACATCAATACATACAAAAACCGTAAATGTATCAGAGGGCGGGCTCGCATTTGTATTAGAGAATCCAGAACATATTTCCGAGAAGAGATCGGTTAGGTGTCATATCAAAACACATAAATACAGCGCTACATTTGAAGGGAATATTTTATATGTTAAACAACAAAATGACCAGTGGCAATATTCGGTTAAAATTAATTTCATTGATGATGCTAATTTACGTTCCTATCTACAAATTGTACATGACAGGGATCATACACTACCGAAAGAAATGGACCTATGGGAAACTTCAGCAGATGATATTATGCGTAATTTAAAAGTAAGATTCAAAAAGAATAGAAGAGATAAACGTGCATTACCAAGAATTGAAATGAATGAGAAAGTTATTTTCGAAGGTGGATATGAAGGTATCATACGCGACTTTAATTACCAGTATATTCGAATTGAAGGGATTGATTGTTCAACATTATGCTACCACTCAAAAACACTTAATGTAGATTTCAACTTGGAACGTTTGGATGATAAAAATAACTTAGAAGCTGGATCAAGATTATTTGAAGTTAAAAATTATAATATGCCTATGGTAAGAGAAAATCTTTCAAAATTAATGAATGAATGGATGAAACTAAAATCAAAACGAATGGAAGGAACTAGCGAAAATGAAGATATGATTAGTGGGAGAAGATCGGTATGATAACCTTACTTAGAGTTATGATGTTTAGCATTTCTATGATTGGATATATTGTTGCATCTAGAAAATGGTTAAAGATCAGCAACTTTTCAAGTTACATAGTTGTATTTTGTTGTATAGCTCTAGTTGTATTTTTCAGCGGTATGATTTCATCTCTTGAGCTTAGTACTTACCTTATATTTATACTTGGACTAATTCTATTTTTATACTTTGGGATAAAAGAAAAAGCGTTTAATAAAATAGCTATTGAAAGTATTTCACTAATCCACATTGCATTCGTACTTATAGGAAGTGTGATGTGTATTATATTATTGAATACTAATTTTATTCATTATGATAACTTCTCACATTGGGGAACAGTAGTGAAATATATGCTAAGTACGAATGAGTTTCCCACTGCAACAACTACATTAATTGAGTTTTCTGATTATCCGTTAGGCGCTTCGTCATTTATTTATTATGTATGTAAAATTGTTGGTAATACTCAAGGTATTATGTTATTTGGTCAAGCTATTTTAATATTTGCTGCCTTTTATGCGATGTTTGATATTATCAAGGAGAAGAAGCGTATGCTTCTTTATGTAGTATTAGCATTAGGCTTATGTACTACGAGTGTGTTCAATCTATCAATTCGTATGAATAATCTATTAGTAGATTTTTTACTACCTATACTAGCCGTATCTGCATTGTCACTGATATATAGTAATAGAAATCATTTAGATAAATTATGGATTCAAATCATACCTATTGTAGGGCTATTATTAGTCGTAAAAAATACTGGTATATTCTTTATATTTACTGTGTTTTGTTACTTGGGGTTTGTGGTAATAAGGAACTGTGTTCGTGGAGAAACAAGAAATAATATTAAGAAGTTATTGTATTGTGGAAGTACCATAGTACTTGGTGTATTACCTTTGTTGATTTGGAACAGCTATCATCACCTAAAGTTTGCAGGAGTAGATACAAAATTCAATATGAGTCAAAGTAATATGGAACAGGTAGTATCATCTAAAACACCAGAACAGATTCAAGATATACTCGATACATTCTTATCTACAAGCTTAGATATAAGCAATCAAGCAACATTTATGTTTATTCTAATTAATGTGGTAGGAATAATTGCGTATATAATTGTGAAAAACAAAATTAATACAAAAGTATATTTTTTAAGAGTTCTACTCTTCACTGATATTCTAGTAGTTGTGTATTACATTGGTTTATTAGGAATGTATGTATTCCTAATGCCACTTGATGAAGCTCTACGTATTGCAGGTTTTGAACGATACGTTTGTAGTATTGCGATCTATCAGATAGGGTGCCTAATGCTTTGTATTACCGTAGATATAGAACGTTCGTTTTATATAACAATGGGAAATGTGTATAACCCAAGAGGGTTTAAATCTATCTATACTAAAAACATATACCAAAAGTCAACTGTACTAGGTGTCTTGTTTGCTACTATGATTTTAACTTCAGAAATAAATGGACTTAATTACATTAAGAATCAGTACGAAAGCTCGCTTCCAGGAAGAGTTAGTAATGTAATAGAAGAAAATAAAAATACACCTAATAATGATACATATCTTGTCTACGCTTCAAATGAAAATGAGCAAGTAACTAGTTATTACCTACAATATATATGTAGATATATGTTATTCACTCCCAATGTAGATGCGATAGATAGTATCGGTAGTGACTTATTAGTTACATTAAATGAATATGATTATTTCATCATATTTGAAAGTGATCATGAAATAAAATCTATGATGAAGCAACAGTTTGGTATCGTAGTTACAGAAGGTATTTATAAAATAGAAGATAAAAATATACAATTTATAAATCAAATGAATGGAGAAAACACTAATGAAAATTACAATGATTATCCCAAGTCTTAATCCAAGCAATAAAATTTTAGAAGTGATATCTGAGTTATGTGATATCGGATTTAGTGAAATTATAGTCGTTAATGATGGTAGTGATGCGAGTAAGCAACCACTCTTTGATACGATTGCCTTATTGGAACAATGTACACTACTTGTACATCCACAAAATTTAGGAAAAGGTAAGGCGTTAAAAACTGCAATGCAATATTATATCGAAAATAATCTTGATAGCAAAGGGGTTGTTACATGTGATGACGATGGACAACATTGTCTTGAAGATATTCTGCATTGTGCAAACTCTGTATTAGCACATGAAGACAGTCTTGTATTAGGTGTTCGAAGTTTTGAAAGTGAAAATGTACCATTAAAAAGCCAAATTGGAAATCAATTAACCAAATGGTATATGGAAAGAATTTGTAAGATTCGTGTTTCTGATACTCAAACAGGATTAAGAGGAATTCCCAATGCAATTATTCCAGTATTGATTGAAACAACAGGAGATCGATTTGAATATGAAATAAACATGCTTCTGGAAACGAATAGGCAGGGAATACCCATGATAGAAGTCCCAATCAGTACCGTATATATAGAGGATAATAGAGCTACAAGATTTCGTCCAGTTATTGATTCATTTCAGATATACTTGAAACTAGCTAAATTTTCTTTCAGTTCACTCAGTTCATTTTTTGTTGATATTATTTGCTTTATGTTGCTATGTAAGTTATTTGAACATTGTGATGCAGTAACGAAAGTCTTTTTAGCAACATTCTTCTCTCGTGTTATTTCTTCAACTGTAAACTACACAGTAAACAAGCAATTTGTATTTGGAAACAACAACTCGATATATAAATCAGCAACAAAATATTATGCATTATGTATCTTACAAATGTTTATCTCCTTTTTGATGGTTGTATTCTTTACTGCATTCTTATCAGATACATATTTAATACCACTAAAAGTGATGGTAGATTTCTTTTTATTCCTTCTTGGATTTAACTTACAAAAAAACTGGGTATTCCGAAGATAGGGAACGAATGCTAAGGGTTAGTTATAAAAAAATTCATGTTCTATAGATACTTAGAAATAAATAGAATTGATACGTTAAAAAAGTTGATTAACCTCAACTTTTTTTATCATTATAATCATTTCACAAACTTTTAAACTTGTGAATTCGCTGTCATAGAATACAAGGAAGAATAACAAAAGACAAAGGAACGATTGTCCTCAAAATGAGTACTCCGTATCCTTTGTCTTTTGTTGTTGATAAGATTCACACACATAACGTGAATCTTAATGATGCTGACTTCTTAAATAAAATATTGATGAATGCTTGAAAATTGACAATTTGAATTTTGAGAATTTTGTAAATCATCTCTTTCGTATGCACAGAAAGAAAGGTCAAAGATTTTCTCCCAACCTAGAAAATCACTGATACAAGTAAATTGATCACTAATTAGAGAATATTGTTTATCGCTTGTGTCGTTCGCACCGATAGTGATAACTCCGATTTTCTTTTGTTGAGATTTAAATGTTGATTGAACAGAATAAAACTTATCAATAACAGCTTTCAATTGAGCAGGTATACTCCACCAATAGACAGGTACTAAAAATACGACCATATCAGCTTCTGAAATTTTATCTAAAATATATTGTGTATCATCTTTGATTACACAGACCCCGTTATTAGCAATACAACCATCACAAGCTGTACAACCACTCACATTCAAGTCACAAACCTTTATTGATTCGATTGAATGAGTAGTGTATTCTTCGATGCTTTTCGTTAATTGTTGAGTTGCGTATGCTGTATTTCCATTGTGTCTAGGACTACTATTCAGTAATGAAATTTTCATATTGTAGTTCCTCCATATGTTTATTATTCATTAATTCTTTGATTCTTTCTTCTATAATAGAGAAGGCAATTTGTGGGTTATGTATTGTTTTAACCGCATCCTCTAATGGACAAACACCGTTACCTTCTCTATTTTTAATAACATCTACTAATGTGCCATATTGGTACTCCACTTCATGTAGAGTGAATACTTCAACTGCAGGACGACTCATTATTTTACCATAAACAGCCGTTGCCCCTGACAGAATTAAAAGTAGGGTTGCTGCCCTTCCGATTATGGTATCTGCAACTTCATAATCTTTGCAAAAGTATAGGTCTTCTCTCATGGGAAGAATAATAGGTTTAACACCCAATCCACTACTTTTATAAATTTGATTACCATGTGTAGCAATCAATGAACTATCTCCATTTTCAATCATAGTTATTATTGACTGATTCATTAAGCGACTCTTTTTTTATATATAAAGTAGATTGATGGAATCACTAGTATTTGTAGTATAATTCCGGGAAGTGAAGCCATCACACTTGAGATTAAAGCATATACACTAACAAAAGGAATTGGTAAATGCAATAATTTGACAGCAATGATAATTGATACTACATAAATGGTTCTTGAAAGAAATGATCCTACACCAATACTAATAACAGGTGGTAATTTTTTATGTAGGGTATGTATGAAAATAGCCTATGCCATAAGTTCTATCAACATAAAAAATAGAATAGGGACAGGTGGCATTCCA
>CAMQRS010000003.1 GCA_947036815.1 uncultured Erysipelotrichaceae bacterium | reverse complement strand
ACTGATTTAAATACAGCAGTTGGTCCATTTGTATCCATTGCATGTGAAGGTGAACATCCTTCTGCTAAAGGTTCTCTCGCATTTCTACCATCTGGTGTAGCTAGTGTTCCCTTACCTTGACCTACATTTGCTGAGATTGAAGAAGTACCAGCATATCTAGTTCCACCAATAGGTCCTCTTTCGAATCGAGTCGTAGGATATTTTTTAACTTCATCAATATATGCGTTATATGCTTCTACTACTAATGCATCTACATAATCAATATCATTTCCATATTTAGGAGCATCATAGATTAATTGTTGTTGAATCGCTTTCGCTTCTTCACTAGTGAAATCATCCATTAATGCATTCCATAATTCAATGTTTGATATTTTTTTATCTTCAAACACCAATTTTTTGATTGCTGCTAAACTATCTGCTAAGTTTGCAATTCCTACTTGTAATCCACTAATGAAGTCATAGATTGCTCCACCTTCTTTTAATGTTTTTCCTCTTCCTATACAGTCTTCACTTAATGCACTACATAAAATATCTGGTACATCATCTTCTAATACTAAATCACAACAGTTTTCAATAATTACACTATGTTTAGTAAAGTTACGAATTGTTGTATCCCAAGCTTGTCTTAAATCATCGTATGAATCCATGTCATTAAAGTGAGTAAGACCTTCTACTAATTTAGTTTTACTTAATGGATCTATCCCTTCATTCATCGCAATTAAAAGTGTTTTAGGGAAGTTTATGAAACTCATACCAGTACATCTATATCCCCATTTACCAGGTACAGCAACTTCTACACAACCAATAGCACTATAATTATATGCATCTTCTTCACTTATTCCTCTTTCAATAAATGATGGAATAATAATTTCATCACTATTAAAGGCAGGCATCCCAAATCCTAGTTTCACAACTTCGATACATTCATTCATAAATGTGTTATCTAATCCTGCATGATATCTTACTGTTAAGTTTGGTTGCGGTAATTTTGTTTGAGCTACTGATCGTAAAATTAAGTAAGACATGTCATTTACTGCATCTTTTTTATCAATTGTTTGTCCACCGATTGTAACATTTTGGTATAACGGAGACCCAGCACTAAATTGTGTATGTGCCCAACTTCTAATTTTATTAATTGTATATGTTTTTAACCATAAGTTAGTAAGTAATTCAACCGCTTTGTCATCAGTCAATATTCCTTTTTCTTTATCCGCATTAAGATATGGATTTAAATATTGATCCATTCTTCCATAAGATAATGAATGTCCATTACTTTCAATTTGAAGAATTAAATGAACAAACCAAACAGACTGTAAAGCTTCATGGAATGTTGTTGCTGGTTGAAATGGAACGTTAGAAATAATACGTGATAATTCTAATAATTCTTCTTTTCTTTGACTATCTTTTTCTTCACTTGCTTGTTGTAACGCCAAGTCACTGAAGCGTTTAGCAAACGTTTTTATAGCATCCATCGTAATTAAAATAGCACGATAAAAATGATATTTTTTTATGTTTTTAAAGTCGGTTAGATCTAGTGAATTCATTACGCTAATCGTACGTGTTTCATAAGATACTAACCCTTCTTTTAAAATTCTTCCATAATCTACAGCTAAATGAGCATCTCCACTCGTGATGTTCCCTTCGGCTTTAATAATTCCTAAGTCGTACAACATACGGCTATTTTCTGGAATTGAAGATAGTCCTTTATCTTTTGTCGTATTATGATACCAGAAGTCTTTGATACTTCTAAGTTCTTCTTTCGTTGATTCATCGATATTAAATATATCACCATCTCTATGTTCGAAATCATCTAACTCTTTAATTACCCAGTCCATTGCATATTCTGGAAAAATAGGAGCAGAACGATTTTGTTTTGCATGATTCCCTAAAATCAAAGTTTGTTTTTCAATAAAAATAGGCATATTTTCCAATATGTTTTTAAGCATGTATGCTCTCTTCACGCTTACTGTTTCATTTGCATGTTCAATATAAGCTTGCGTTGTTAATATTGCTCTTGTTGCATCTACTGATGCTTTT
Organism: uncultured Erysipelotrichaceae bacterium; assembly: GCA_947036815.1. Taxonomy (GTDB): domain Bacteria; phylum Bacillota_I; class Bacilli_A; order Erysipelotrichales; family Erysipelotrichaceae; genus CAMQRS01. Next base: position 77,087 of record CAMQRS010000003.1, on the reverse strand, counting down.
GTTTCTAAAAGGTCCTCTCTAAAATCATTCATACGATTCGTTAATTTACCAAAATGTGTTGTCATATAAAACCTCTCTTTTCACTACTATTATATTTTATTACTTTTCATATGTCAATACTTTTAGTTTCATATGAAACTAAAAGTACATTCATTTATAATAGACAAACTCCTGTTTTTTTGGTATAGTTGTACTCAAGTAGAGGTGATAATTATGGCTGGAATCGTATTTAATATTCAAAAATTTAGTTTACATGATGGTCCTGGAATTCGCACAGTTGTATTTTTAAAAGGGTGTCCTTTAGCATGCAAATGGTGTGCAAACCCTGAATCACAACACAAAGGCATCCAAGTATTAGTAGATCATTCGAAATGTATTCAATGCATGAAATGTATCAATATTTGTAAAAACAATGCTATTTCAATTGTAGATAATAAGATACACATAAATCATACATTATGTACAAACTGTATGGCTTGTGTCCACGCTTGTAAGGAAAAGGCACTACAAATGGAAGGAAAGCTTCAAGACGTTGAAGATGTTATTGAAGTAATTATGCAAGATAAAGATTTTTATGAAGAATCTCAAGGTGGAGTCACTATTTCTGGTGGTGAAGTATTGAACCAAGCTGATTTCGCAATTGAAATTATTAATGACTGTAAAAAAAACAACATATCTGTGGCAATTGAAACTACTGGATATGCTGATTTTAATACTTTCAAACAAGTCATTGAGGATGTTGATTTATTGCTATTTGATATGAAACATCATGATACGAACAAGCATTACGAAGGTACACGTGTATATAATGAGACAATTATTAAGAACTTGAAATATGCGACTAGTATAGGAAAACAAATAATCGCAAGAATTCCAGTAATTCCTAATTACAACAATTCTTTAGATGATGCTTATAAATTTAGTATACTACTGAAAGAAATAGGGATCAAAAAAGTAAATATTCTTCCTTTCCATCAGTTTGGATTAAAGAAATATGAAATGATGAATATTCCTTATGAGATGAAAGATGTTAAACAATTACATCCTGAAGACTTAATAGAATTTCAACAAGTTATGTTAGACCAACAACTTGATTGTTATTTTTAGGAGAAAACAATGAATAATAGACACATTAAAATATTAGAATTACTTAGTATCCAAAAAAAAATAGATGTCGCTTCACTATCTGAATTATGCAAAGTTTCTCAAGTTACAATTCGTAAAGATTTAATTGAACTAGAAAATAAAGAACTATTAAAACGTGAGCATGGCTTTGCCATTGTGAATAACGAGGATGACATCAATTACCGATTGGCATTTAACTATAAAAATAAAGAAATCATTGCTAAAAAAGCAGTGGAATACATTAATAATAATGAAACAATCATGATTGAATCAGGTTCTACATGTGCCCTATTAGCCCTAGAAGTTGCTAAATCAAAAAGCAATGTAACTATTATTACTAACTCTGTTTTTATCGCAAGGTATTTAAAAAACTATAACACTATAAAAATTATATTATTGGGTGGTACCTACCAAGACACTTCTGAAACAATTATTGGAAGTGGAATTAAAGAAAGCTTATCTTTATACTATGTAGATAAATTATTTATTGGCGTAGATGGTGTAGATGTAGAATATGCCATTAGTGGTAGCGATCAAGAACGCTGTGAAGTAGTTAAACATATGAAAAAAAGAGCAAACAAAGTTTTTGTTTTAACCGATACAAATAAATTTAATCAAAAATCTCATTATAAATTTTTAGATTTTGAGGATATTGATTACTTAATTAGCGAAGATGCGAATGATGAGCGTTGTCTTCCTTATACAGATTATAATTTCACATTAAAATAGGAGCGAAGTAGAGAATCAACTCTACCTCACTCCTATTTTTTTATTCGAATGAATATGTCATTCCCCATTGTTTTCGGATTTCAGTTAATGTTTCCATAACATCACGAACATACGTTAAATTTTCATCACCGCAATTGTTGGTAATATACTCTTGCATATCTGCTACCTCATATTGTAAAGCAAGGTTAGATTCTCCTAAATCAATGACTTCTTTTCTACCATCTTCTGTATACGTTATGGTAGCAATAGCAGCTCTAGGATATTCATTAATTTCAATGTACCCTAACTCTCCAGAAATCACTCCACGTTTTGGTTGTTTAGCTCTCATTGTAAGTGCCATCACTGCCATTTGACCTTCCTCATTACGTAAGATAATACCTGACGTTTCATCTACTCCAGTTTCAAAGAAGTTTGCTGTAGTAAGTACCGTAGAAGGTTTACTCTTCATGAAATAGCGAGCAAAACTAGTTGCATATACACCGATATCTAATAGTGCTCCTCCTGCTAATTCCTTAGAGAAAAAACGATTGTTCACATCGTATTCTTTACATGAACCAAAATTTACTTGCACCATTTTAACATCACCAATCACACCATCATCTACAATGTTTTTTAATTTTTTATATAACGGCATATGAAGTAATGTTACTCCATCACAAATTTTCAAATTATTTTCTTTAGCAATAGCTACACATTCCTCAAGTTGAGTTGAATTCACAGTAATTGCTTTCTCACAAAACACGTGTTTATTCGCTAATAGCGCTTGTTTCATCATGTTGTAATGTAAATTATGCGGAGTAGCAATATATACGACATCGATATTCTCGTCTTTTAAAAGTTCAGCATAAGATCCATAGGCATGATCTACGTTGTGCTTTGAAGCAAATTTTTGAGCTCCCTCTAGGGTAGCATCACAAACCGCATAAACCTCATTATTAACTGCCATTAACGCAGGTGCCATTTCTCCAGCAATCCAACCAGTTCCTACAATTCCCCAATTTAATTTTTTCATTTGTTTTACCTCTTGTTTTTATATGAAACATAATTTTCACCACATAGTTTATTGTGAAAATAATTTCCCACTTAAATATACCATTACTTTTCTTAATAGTCAATTTTAAAAGACTATTTTTTATCTCCTGCAAAGGCTTCTTCATGTCTTGCAATAATTTTGTTAACATCTTTTTGCATTGAAGATAAAAATAAATATAATATTTCAATCATCATTGTCGCTGACACTCTAGAAAAACAGTAATTATCTAAAAATATTTTCTCTCTTGTAGTTGTTGTTAAATGATAGTTACATAGCTTCGCCAAACTAGAATTTTCATTATTTGTGATTGCTATTGTTTTAGCTTGCACACTATGTGCTGCTTTCGCATTTATAATTAAATCTTTACTCTCTCCACTATTTGAAATAAGAATGACTACATCCTGACTATTCATATTGTAAGTAATTCCAATTTGAGTTGCCCAAATTGTTCCTGAACTTGCTAATAAACCTATTTGATTAAACTTATAAGCTCCATCTATTGCTACTGGAATCGTATTGGAAACTGCGACAAATTGTATTAGCCTTGCCTGATGCAAAACATTCAAAACTTCTTTAAACACAGTTTCATCTATCCCATTTATAGTTTGTTTTATTTCTTCTTGTTTATTAATCAATATACTTTGTAAAGATGATTTCACATCTTCAATCGTAATATGATTAGATTCAATTATACTATCATACCCTGTATTCACCAACTCTTTAGCTAACGATATTTTTAAGTGATAAAACCCATCCAATCCAATTTTTCTACAAAATCTAGATACCGATGCCTCACTAGATCCACTCGCTGAAGCTAAATCCACTAACTTCATATTTACTACTTTATGACTATTTTCAATAATGTACTTCGCTATTTTTTTCTCTGATTCAAATAGAGTTTCATAGTTTGTACATAAATAATTAATTATATTTTTCATTATATTTACTTCCTTTTCTTCATTATGACATAGCGCTATTTAACATACGACAAATATATAAACATCCAAAGAAATTACTCTTTGGATGTTAAACTTATTTCTTGTGCATAGTTTGTTTCAAACATTAATTTTACATCTTCAGGTTTGTTACTTTGAGCTAATGCCCACATTAATTTAGTAACGCAAGCTTCGCTTGTCATATCCAACGCTTGAATTACTCCATGTTGTAATACTTTTTGACCTGTTTGATAAATTGAAAAGTCTGAATTTTCATATAAACATTGAGAACAAACCACTACACTTATTCCATAGGATACCATTTTTTCTAGTTGTGCAATTAAATCACGTCTAATGAAATTTATTCCACCAGCTCCAAATGCTTCAACTACTATTCCTTTATAATTATTATTCATTAATAAATCTAATATCGCAGGATTCATTCCTGGAATTAATTTAATTAATAATACACTTGTATTCAATTCGTTATAAAAGTAGTAAGGCTTCACTGGTTTATTTAATAATGAATGATTAATTTGTAATCCTTTTCCATTCACTATTGCGATTTCATCATGATTTATACTTTCAAATGCATCAAAGTTAGTCGTTCGTACTTTCACCGCTCTAGATCCTAAGATGATTTTTCGATTAAACGCGATAAACACACCTTTTAAAGATTCTTCACACCCACCTAATATAGCTAATTTTATATTGTCTATTCCATCACTTAACGGATGTTGCAGAGGTAGTTGTGAGCCTGTTACTATCACAGGAATACTAATGTTAGTTAATAAAAAAGACAATGCGCTCGCTGTATACGCCATCGTATCCGTTCCGTGTGTAATCACAATCCCATCATATAATTCATTTATATAAACATCATTGATGCGTGATGCTATTGTGATCCATTCTTCTGGTTGCATGTTACTACTATCTAAGCACATAATATCTTCACATGTTATTTCACAATCCGACATTGGCCCTATTATAGACAATAAATGATTACTATTTAACGAAGGTATCAACCCTTCATCTGATGCAGATGAAGCAATCGTTCCTCCAGTACTTAATAATAAAATCTTTTTCATAATGTTCTCCTTAGGTAAAAAAAAGCCTATTGGCTTTTTTTATTACTTAAATCTATAATCACGTCTCTACTTATTAATAACCCTGCAACACTTGGTACAAATGAAGTGCTTCCAATAACCATTCTTTTGTTCGTTATTTCATCACTCATTGTTGGTTGAATCGGCTTTTCATAAGTAGATAATACTTTTAATTTATAGATATTTCTTGTTTTTAATTCTTTTCTCATCACTTTAGCTAATGGACAATACATAGTCTTTGATATATCCATGATTTGTAGTTGATTCGGATCTAATTTATTACCCGTTCCCATACTACTAATAATAGGTACATCATGTTCTTTTGCATATTCAATTAATAATAATTTCCCACTCACACAATCGATAGCATCAATCATGTAATCAAAATCTTTAAAATTAATAGTAGGTATTGTGTTTTTATCTAAAAAGATTGGATACGTATGTATGATTAAGTCTGGATTAATATCTAATAAACGCTCTTTCATCACTTCACATTTATTTCTACCAATAGTAGAATGTAACGCAATGATTTGTCTATTAAGATTAGTTATCGTGATTGTATCAAAGTCATAAATAGAGACTTCTTTAACACCACATCTAACGATCGACTCAATACAATGACCTCCTACTCCTCCAATTCCAAAAATAGCGATATGAGAATTTGTTATTAGTTCCAGTTGAATTTCATCAAATAATAAAGCTGTTCTTGAAAATGCATTCATATTAAGCCTCTTGTTTTAAACTTCTAGACATCAAGTCAGAAGCACTTTGTCTTGGCTCTTTGCCTTCGTATAATACTTGGTATATTTCTTCAACAATAGGCATAGAGATGTTTTTTTCCTTAGCAATTTCATAAATTACTTTAGAACTACGTACTCCTTCTACTGTTTTTGTATTGTTTTCCCAAAATACTTGAGCATTGTTGGCAACACCAATTTCATAACCTGCTTGGAAGTTTCTTGAATGTTCACTTGTACAAGTAACAATAAGATCTCCAATACCAGTTAATCCCATAAATGTTTCAAAGTTTCCACCCATCGCTTGTCCATAGCGAATCATTTCGCTAAGTCCTCTAGTAATTAGTGCCGCTCTTGCATTATCACCGTATCCTAGTCCAGATAAAATACCACTAGCTACAGCAACTGCGTTTTTAATGGCAACTCCTGTTTCAGATCCTACTTCATCATTACCAGTGTATACACGTAAGTATTCATTAGAGAAATGCGTTTGTACATACTGAGCATCCTCTAAATTAAGTGAAACAGCACAAATACATGTTAATAAGCGTTGTACTACTTCTTCTGCATGTGAAGGTCCGATTAAAGAAACAACACTGCTTAATTTATCTGCATCTACAAATGTACGAATCACTTCTGACATGCGTTCATTCGTTACTGGATGAAATCCTTTTGAAGTATTTACAACAATTGTTTTTTTATCCAAGTGTTGATTTAACTGTACACAAACACCTTCAATAGCGATAGTAGGTACACTTAAGATAACCACATCACTACCTTTAATCACTGACAAATCTAAAGTTGCTTGAATATTAGCATTCAATTTAATATTTGGAAAGAACTTAGAGTTCATATGATTACTATTAATATCATTTACTTCATCTTCCATAATTCCCCAAATATGTACATCGTGGTTGTTGTCAGCAAGAACTTGTGCAATTCCTGTTCCCCAACTACCACTACCAATAATAACTGCTTTCATATAATTTCCTCCTAGCGTTCGCGTTCTCTTGCAAGAATTCGAATTGTTGTTCCATTAAAACTAAACGCATCCCTTAATTTGTTTTCTAAGAAACGATTATAACTAAAATGTAGTAATAAAGGCGTATTCACAAATAATACAAAAGTCGGTGGACTCACCGCAACCTGAGAAGCATAGTAAATTTTAAGTCTTGCACCACTATGAGTTGGTGGTGGAGTCATTAATTGTGCATCTAAAATTACTTCGTTAATTACATTTGTTTGAATTCTTAATACAGAATAATCATGTACTTCATCAATTAAAGGAAGCAATGTATTTACTCTTTGTTTTGTAGTTGCACTTACATACACGATTGGCGCATATGATAAATACATAAATTGTTTACGAATTTCTTTTTCAACATCATTCATTGTCACTTCGTCTTTATCCACTGTATCCCATTTGTTATAAACAATAATTATCGCTTTACCTGCTTCATGAGCATATCCAGCAACATGTTTATCTTGCTCTCTTATTCCAGCTTCACCATCGATAACGAATAATACAACATCACTTCTTTCGATCGCTGACATTGCTCTCATTACTGAGTATCTTTCGATGTTTTCATATACTTTACCACGTTTTCTAATACCCGCAGTATCAATAACTACATATTCTTTACCTTCTCTTTTAAATGGTGTATCTACAGCATCTCTAGTCGTTCCTTCAATATCAGAAACAATTACTCTATCTTGATTTAAAATTGCATTTACTAAACTTGATTTCCCAACATTTGGTCTACCAATGATTGCAAATTTAGTCATTTCGTCATATGTTTTTCTAGTACAACCTTCAAATGAATGAATAATTGAATCTAGCATATCTCCGATTCCAATACCGTGAATTCCACTTAGTGCAATAGGATCTCCTATCCCCAAGTTATAAAATTCATATATATTATTTATTAATTGTGTATCATCAATTTTATTCACAATTAAAATAATTGGTTTACTACTTTTTCTTAATAATGACGCTATGTATTCATCATCACGTGTGATTCCATCTTTTCCGCTCACAACAAAAATAATTGAATCGGCTTCTTCCATTGCAATTTCAACTTGCATTTTAATTTCTTCTTGAAATGGTTGGTCTGCTAACTGAATACCACCTGTATCAATAACTCTAAACTCTTTTGTAAGCCATTCAGCTTTTCCATAAATACGATCTCTCGTTACTCCTGGTGTATCTTCAACGATTGATTTTTTTTCACCAATAATTCTGTTAAATACAGTTGATTTCCCAACATTTGGGCGACCTACTATAGCACATATTCCTTGTATCATATAAATCCTACTTTCCTATTTTTTTATTTACTAAGCGCATAACTGCTTCGCACACTTCATTTACACTTAAATTTGAAGTGTCTATCTCTATCGCATCACTCGCTTTTGTTAAAGGAGATTCTTTACGGTTCATATCTTGATAATCTCTTTGTTCTAAGTCAGCAGCAATTGCTTCATAATCTGCTTCTATTTGCTTAGCGACATATTCGTCATAACGCCTTTTAGCTCTGCTTTCTACACTAGCAATTATATATAATTTTAATTCTGCATCTTTTAATACAACACTTCCGATATCTCTTCCATCTAAAATGTATCCTTTATCTGTTGATACTTTTCTTTGTAGATCAACCATTTTTTCTCTCACTATTTTTTTTTGAGAGATCAAACTAGTTCTCATACTATTTTCATTGGTTCTAATAATTTCACTAACATCTTCATCAGCGATAAATACTTTAGTTTGTCCAATAAATCGTATATCAATATTATTCAACATTTTTTCAAGCGCTCTATCATCCTGTATATCAATGTTATGTGTATGTGCATAATATGCACAACAACGATACATTGCTCCAGTATCTAAATGCACATATCCTAAGTGTTTTGCTAATACTTTAGCAATAGTACTTTTCCCTGCAGCTCCAGGTCCATCAATAGCGATATTAATTTTCATTAAATAACGCCTCCTGAAACTAACCAATAAATTACAGCACCTATAATTCCTAATAAAGCCAACACTTGAATTGTGATAATCACATTTAATAAGCGATTATTCGAATCCACTTCTTTATTCAAACCTGTAAGTTCTTCTTTGTATTCTTCCATTTCTACTTTAATTTGTGTAGTCTTTTCAAGTAAAGACTCTTTTGATTCATTACTTTCTTCTAACTCTTTCTTCTGTTTCAATATTTCTTGAGCGAAATCAACTGTTTTTTCTAACTGACTTTCTAAAGTGCTTATTCTTTCTTCAAGTTTTTCATCGACTATTACTATATCGTCAATTTTCTCTTGTTCATCACGAGAAGTCATTGTAGATTGAGTACCTAGCAAATTAAAAATTTGTTGACTGATTTGTTCATTACTGATCACTTCGTCATCACTTGTTGTAGGCGAAACAGTATTATAAACTGTTTCTTCCTTCTCTATATATCTAGTACGTTTATCATTGTTTTTTGATTTCAATTGTTCCAATATATCTAATTGAGTATCTTCATGATATCGATTCCCTTTTTGAATATTGTATTCTTTTACTTCTTGAATGAAACTATCTAAATATTCATTTTTAAATGATGTATTTTCTTCCGTAAAAGTATCATTTTCTTTCACGCTTTTTTTTTGTCTAGAAGGAGTGTAATCCAACTTTGTATCTTCGTCTTCTTCATTAGTAAACAATTGTTTTATAAAAGTTGAGTCTGCTTTCACATCTTGAATGCCACTTCTTACTTGTTCATATTTTTTAACTCTTGATTTGATTTCCATAAGAACCTCCAATTCCAGTATATTATAACAAATTTAGCGAAAAATTAATATAGTATATTAAAAAAGAGCTATTAAGCTCTTCCTGAATATTTACCATCTACTGTTGAAACAATAATTACTTCGTCTTGACCAATAAATAATGGCACGCGTACTACTAACCCTGTTTCCATTGTAACATTTTTTTGTGCGTTTGTTGCAGTATCACCTTTTACAGCAGGTTCTGCTTCTACGATTTTTAAAGCTACTTTATCCGGTAATACAACTCCGACTACTTCTCCATCAAAAGATGAAATAGTTGCGTTATCGTTTTCTTTTAGAAATTTCATTTCCCATTCTAATCTGTCTTTGTCTATCTCAATTTGCTCATATGTACTGTTGTCCATAAACACAAGGTTTTCTCCATCGTCATATAAGTATTGCATGTCTTTTTTATCAATGTGTGCTTTCTTGATTTTGTCTCCAGCACCAAACGATAACTCTACATTTGCTCCAGTTCTTAAGTTTCTAACTTTCACTTTTACAACCATTGCACTTCTCGCTGTTTTGTTTTGCGAAAAATCCGAAATAACATAAATATTATTTTCGTGTAAAATTGTAACTCCTGGTTTTAATTCATTTGAATGTAACATAATAAATCTCCTTCTTTTCTACTTATCCCATTGTAAATTATTTCTTGATTTTGTCAATCATAATCAACAATATATGTATAGGATTGTACGAAATAATCAAAATCATCATACACTAAACTACTTTTAAGGTGAATCTCATCATTTTTTTGTATCGTTATAGTTGCTGTAATGTCATCGTAAGATAAGGTGACATGATAATCTCCTTGTGTATACACTTCATCTTTCTCTTCATATTCTTTTAAATCTTTTACTACTTTCTGTATCGTTTTTATCTCTATTGCCTGTAAGTGTATATCTAATTTATCTACCGCATGATACAAAGTGATATAACTATTAACACAACTACAATAAATAATAACAAGTTGAAATACAAGCAACCCATAGATCGCAATAAAACCATTTTTATTCGCTATACAAGAAACGTTTGACATGTACCCCATCTCTTTCATAAGTTATATATAAATCATCTTTTGACTGTTCGAAAAATAATCCATCTACATTTTGTAAGAACACCTGATACCCAGGTTGTAAAATTAGGGTATCATCATTCAAACTTAGTGTGAACATATCGTTTTGATAATTGAAATCAACACAATGGTATTCTACTTCAACGTCTGTGCTTAACGCCAATATCAAGCGAAGGTTATAAAGGGATAAGTCATCTTTTGCTGATTCGTTCGTCAGTTCCATTCTGTTCATCAATTGAATGCAACTAGATATCAACAACAAACAAATCATTGTGATAAAAAGCGATAGTAACGTCTCTATTAATGTAAATCCTTTATTCATGTGTATACACTTCATTTTCTTCGTTATAATCACGTTTATCAATATAAGAATATGATTTAACACTTAGTGTAGTAATCATTACTATAATGATTACTACTTGCATCAATATCAATGCTTCAATCAATAGAAACCCTTTATTATTTGACATAAAAATTCGCATTTCCTATATGCATCACTACACTTATTTGATGATTTCCTAAATAACACTCAATCGTATTCGCCATATTCACATTTCCTTTACCATTTATATTAAATTGATATACCTCGCAGACCATACCATTTTGTAATTTCATATTTTTATTCGATGCCCTCACATGAGCGCCGTTAATTTCGATATATTGTGATTGTTTCTCCACAAGCGCGTATGCTTTACTTGCGTAAAACATATTCTCTAGTTTACTCGCTTGTAATCGCAACATAGTGCCATCACTATTTACACTGGTAATCAGCAACAGTAACACACTAATAATTAGTAGCGTGAAACTAGCCTCTATCAATGTAAACCCTTTATTGCCCAATCGCTTCCCCATTACTTATCACTATTTTACTATTGTCTGGACATGTTTGCTGTGACTCCTTCAAATATCCTTCTGAAATTAATACACCGATTGAAGTAGGTGGTACATTATGATCAATTTCATACAATAATATTTGTGCATTCACAACCTCAATTAACGCTTCACATCCTTTAGTATTAATAATTTCTTTTTTCTGTTGAATATTAGGTAATGTTAATAAAAAAATTAATGCAATAATCGTTAGTACAATAATCATTTCTAATATCGTAAATCCTTTGTTGTTTTTCATACACCCTCCTACATATTGCCAAACATTTCTAGTGGCAACAACATAATTTGATAGACACAAATCATCAAAATTCCTACAAACATATAAGATACTCCTTGGATTATTATACTTATCGTTTTGATTTGTTTAATCCAAATGTCTTTTTGCATCTCTAAATAATTTTTTAAATCCGATGTCAAACTTTGATTTAACATACCAAGCATAAAATACTGCTTACATGTAATAGATAATAAATTTGAACCTTCGATAATACTTATAAATTCATTCCCCTTATGTAATTCATATCTGATTTCACGAATCAAATGAACGATGATACTCTTTCTAAACACTTCTTCCATGCACATTAATGAATCCATACTACTCATACCTTTTAATGATAAGACATTATAAAACATACTAAAATAATACGAATGAAATTCCTTTAACACCGATAGTTTACTAAACCATTTTTTATATAATTGCTCATCATCGTTCATCTTATGAGCCAACACCATACAACAAATGATGAACACAAAAAATAAACCGATACCTCCGATACACAACCACTGTATAAAATACACTACATAAATAATAAACCCAGGCTCCAATTCATTAAAACTACGAAGTAGTTGAGGGATTACATAATTCGAAAACAGCACTAATGTAATAAAAGAAAACAGAAATATTAATAATGGGTACATACTTTGTTTAATAAACATTTGTTTTAACTGCTGTATATTATCTACTATTTCAATTGCATTCAATAATGCGTTCGCAACACTTGTTACTTGAACAAAGAAGCGAAAATACAATACGTACTTTTTAGGGATGATTGTACTTATTACTTCTTCCATACGATATTCATGATTTGAGTCCGTATCTAGTTTCAACTGCATCAACTGACCACATTGTTCTAACGAATAGTTTTTATCTAATAAACTAGCGAGTTGGATCAGTTGTATCTTTTTTAATTTCGATGTCGTGTTGACATGCTTTTTTACTAATATATCCTTCATCATGAGCATGTTTAATTTGTCTAAATATATCTTTATATTGTTCTTTATGTTTGTGAAATTCAAAATAATATTTAAGTTCTTCTCCTTGTAGGATTTCATATATACAAACCTTTCCTTTTCCATTTTTTGTAGGAAATATTCGCTGATTCGTTAATGCTGTCAACACTTCTTCTAAATCTTCTTTTATAACACCAAAATTGAGTAATCGAGTGATTGCTTCACGACACGATTTAGCATGCAGCGTTGTGAACACCATATGGCCACTCAATGCGCATCGTACCAACGTCTTAGCACTCTGTTCGTCTCTTACTTCCCCAATCATAATGACGTCAGGATCGTGGCGTAACAACTGCTTAATACCTTCTTCATAAGTGAAATTAGTTTTTTCATTAATTTGAAATTGCAAATAATTATCTGATTGTATTTCAATAGGATCCTCTAATGTAATTACTTTCAACTTACTACTGCATGCAATCTCCTCTAACAACGCATGCAACGTCGTCGTTTTACCACTTCCTGTAGGTCCACTAACAATAGTTAATCCACCTCTAACTTGACACCATTGCTTAAATATTGCATTTTGTTCCTTACTTCTACTTAGCATATTTAATTGAATCGTATCATGATTGTTCAACACTCGTAAAACACCAGATTGCAGTTGTTGTGTTTGAATACAAGCAAAGCGAAAATACAATTTTTTACTACGATACAAATAAGTGAAATTTCCGCTTTGTGCTCCCAATACATTTCCCAAGTCCAAATGACTAATATACTTTAAGTAATGAAACAATTGAGAATCATATATCTGTTTTGAATGAAGCATTCCATGAGCATTACGAAACGAAACATTTAACTTACCTTGCTTAAACGTAAAATGGATATCACTCGCTTTATGTTTCATAATATCTAACAATAATAATTCAAACATTCTTTCCATCAGTTCACTTCCCTCTACTCCCTTTATATGAGTAAACTTGTGTTTAACCTAAAAAAAAGACAGCATTGCTGTCTAAAAGTATGGATTATAGTTTAATTCATCTTGTAATGTAGTTGTATCTCCATGTCCTGGGTACACTATATACGATGCATTTAACTGTTTTATTTTTTGAATTGATTGATGCATTTGTGAATTAGATCCACTAGGTAAATCACATCGTCCAATTCCTTGTTTGAATACAACATCTCCTGTAAACAAATGTTCTTCAAATCCTAATAATACACTTCCACTCGTGTGTCCAGGTGCATCAATGACTTCAAAAGTGAATTCATCAATGTTGTTTTCTCCAATTTGGTAATGTATAAAAGGTGTCTTCAATACAAATGGTTTTTGAGTCATGGTTGAACAATTCAACGCTTGACTTTTCACCAGTTTTTCATCTTCTTCGTCAATATATACAGGGCATCCAAATTTTTTAACAAATTTGTCTACTCCAGCAATATGATCAAAGTGGCCATGTGTTAATAAAATTGCTTTTAGTTCAATATTGTTATCTTCTAAATAAGAAACAACTTTAGCTCCACTTCCTCCTGGATCAATTAATAAAGCATGATTATCTTTAATTATTAAATATGCATTTGCCATATATACCCCTAACGGATATCTCTTGATTTGGTACATTAGTTTCACTAAAATAAAAAAAGCCGAAGTGGCTTTTCTTATTTTTTCTCCTTGTGGTCTGTTTGTTTATTACAACGAGAACAATATTTGCTAATTGTCATACGCTCAGTTTGTTTCTTTTTGTTACGTGTCCCGATGTAGTTTTCTTCACCACAGTCAGCACATTTAAATGTGATACGATCTCTCATGATAAAACCTCCTTATTTTGCTAGCTCATTATAGCACATATTTTTACATAAATCTATGCTTAATTACCAAAAAATTCTTTCGTTGCTTCTGCAACTAATCCTGCACATATATTCGATTGTAAATTACTTCCGTATCCGTTGCTTGAATTAGGCGCAGAACATGCAACTGCAAACGTTGGATCATCACTTACTTCGTAAGCAATCAGAGTAGAATTCATAATATCAACCGCTGCCCCAGTATTCTCATCAATGTAAATTACCTCAGCTGTTCCAGTCTTCGCAGCCAATTGTAACCCTACATTTGACGCTGATAAAACACTTCCGCAAGATCCGCTATTTACACATTCAATCATACCTTGTTCTGAATTTTTCAACAGTGTTAAATCTCCCATCACTACACCTAATATACTTGTTTTGTATGCGTAAATAATGGTATCTAAATCATTAACTTCACTGACTTCATTTAATAAATGTGGTTGTACACGAGTTCCACCATTCGCAAGAGTTGCTACATACTGTGCCAACTGCATTGTCGTATAAGTATCATATTGTCCGATAGAATACGGCATTATTTTACCTGGTTCTGTATCCGAACCAATCGCACCTACTTGTTCATTCGGTAAATCAATTCCCGTTGCTACTCCCAGTCCAAACATATTGAAATAATTACGCATTAAATCAAATGTTCCATCCTCTATGTCTAACGATTCATTTTCTACGTATTCTGCCCCACCTAAGGCAATCGCAATCATAGCCATGTACACATTACTAGAATCTTTAATGGCTTCTACATCATTAATAAGACCATAATTTTTATAAGAAGCAAATTTCGCTGTACCCTTCACAAACATAGGTGCATCCAATATTATTTGTCCAGGATATACTACCCCTTCATTTTGTCCCATATACAACATTGCAGGTTTGATTGCACTTCCCATTAAGTAGGAATTCAAATAAGTTCCATTTGGATTTGCAACAACTTCATCTTCATACATTGCACTTCCTACCATACAGTATATTTCACCAGTTTGAGGATTCAGTGCAACTAAGTAGGCGTTATCAAAATATGCTCTATACTGATTACTCTTTCCTTCTTCCAATGCTTTATTCAACAATTCTTGCATATGATTTTGATACTCTATATCCAAGGTTAAAGTTAAATCATATCCGTTTTTACCAGCACTTGTTTGTGTCAAATACACTTGATCATCTTCGTCAAAGTTAATATTGTATACAGATTCTGTCCCTGATAAATATTGTTCATATTGTTCTTCTAATCCCGATATTCCAACTCTTTGATTTAAATCATATCCAAGCGCTAAATAATAGTCTTGTTCTTCACTTGGAACTCCTTGTGTAGGACTAGAAACACTTCCTAACAGTGACTTCACACTAAGCCCTTCATCTGAATACGACCGTTTCCAGTCAAAAGTACATCGTACTCCTGGATATTTTGATGAGTTTTCAGAAACAATAGCCAATTGTTCTTCGCTTACGTCTTCCGCAATTACTTTATACGTATTGTTTGGTAATGCATCCATATTCATCTTTACTTGATAAATCATTCGAGTCTCATCATCAATTGCTGATATATCTACTGCGGCTATTTTTAATTCGCTATAGTCATCAAGTTTAAGATTTCCATTAGCATAATCTTCATTTTCATCATCCCTTAATAAATTCGATGCATCATCATCTTCAATTTCTTTTAAGTATTGTATATGTAGTTCTCTAATATTACGATCATAAATAGTTGGGTTATCTAATCCTAAATCCACCACCAATTTTTCTGCTAGTTCCCACTCTTCCAAATCACTACTGTTTTCTGGTGGATAATAACTAATTGTTAATGAACTTACGCTTTCTACCAAGATATTTCCATTGCTATCATATATCGTGCCTCGTGGACTCGATTGCGTATATTGTTGCATCGTATACGCAGTTAATTTTTCTTGATATTCTTCTTGTGCATATATTTGCAGATAAAAAAGACGAATTATAATAGTAAAGAATAGGATAGCTATCACTACCATTACCGTCGTAATTCTTGCATTTATTTCTTTGCTCATTTCTGGGGCTCTTCTCAGTGCGCTACTTTCTCTTCTTTTTTCTGCTAAGTCTATTCTTTTGAATGGATTCACAATCATTTACATCACTCCAATATGAATATTATAACATAAAAAAATATGAATTGTTTATGTGAAAATTTATAGTATAATAAGGATGGTGATAAAAATGAAAACAAGAACAAAAACAAGACAAATAAAAGTAAAGGATCTGTTAATTGGTGGTCAAAACAAAGTTATTATTCAATCTATGTGTAATATCAAAACAAGTAATGTGGATGCCATCGTTAAACAAATCAATGAATTAGAGAAAGCTGGATGTCAAATCATCCGAGTTTCTATTATGGATCAAGACGATGCAAAAGCAATCGCATTAATTAAACCACAAATACACATTCCAATCGTTGGTGATATCCACTTTGATTATCGTTTAGCATTAAGTGCTATTGAACACGGAATTGATAAAATTAGATTGAACCCAGGTAATATAGGAAAAAGAGAAAATGTCGAAGCAGTAGTCAATGCTTGTAAATCTCATAACGTTCCTATTCGTATTGGAATCAACGCAGGTTCTTTAGAAAAAGAAATCCATGATAAATATGGAAAACCAACAGCTCAAGGAATGATTGAAAGTGCTCAAGGACATATAGAAATACTAGAGAGTTTAGACTTTTATAATACTTGTCTATCTTTTAAATCAAGTGATCCTACCCTATGTATCGATGCCTATCGTTTAGCTGCAAAAACATTTGACTACCCACTACACTTAGGTGTGACGGAAGCTGGAACCTTTATTTCTAGTTCCATTAAAAGTAGTTTTGCATTAGGTACTCTATTATATGAAGGCATTGGAGATACCATCCGTATCAGTGTAAATGGTGATCCAATCAACGAACTGCAAATAGTAAAAAAATTATTAAAATGTAACAACTTAATAAATAATGTTCCCAATCTAATTGCTTGTCCAACATGCGGAAGAACTGCATGGAACATGCAACCAATCGTTGATGAAATAGAAACTTATTTAACAACCATTGAAAGTGATGTCAACGTAGCTATTATGGGTTGTGTTGTCAATGGACCTGGAGAAGCGAAACATGCTGATATCGCTATTGCAGGTGGTGTAAACGAAGGGCTTTTAATTAAAAAAGGGAAAGTAATTGAAAAGATACCACAAGAACATATGGTAGAAAGACTAAAAGAAGAAATACAACTATTTATGAAGCAAGAGAATAGTAACAGATAATACATCTATTACTACCAATAATAAATACTGAAATCAATTGAGAAGCACACCGTAACGGTGTGCTTCTTTTTATTATCTAGATCCCATAATAAAAAGATATGAAAACACTTCTGTTTTCATATCTTTGTTGCAGCCTAATTAGTAATAAACTTCACTACACCACGACTACATGCTAAATTCATTCATTTTAATTATACACAAGTTCAACATTTTCTACACTATATCTTAATCCTTTGATAGAATCATTTGTATAAAAAATTTGATAATGCCCACCTAAGTCAATTGATTGAGAATGCTCAGGATGAATCCAAGTTCCTTCAGCAACATTGTTTGCACTACTAAGTCCTTGTGATGTCGTACCTACAATACCAGAATCACCAAAAACGTTCCAGCTCAATGATGTGCCATAATCATTTTCCGTCCTGAATAGTCGAGAACTGAATCTCCATCATAATGCATTATATTGATTTGATATATAGCAAGCTCCTGGATTCAGGTTATACACAAATATTGGTAACACAGACCCCTACGATACACTTTTAAATACTTCAAATATATTCATAGGTTTTTTTCCCATTTTCAATAAGAGAAGCCTTAACTTCAGCAACTGTTTTAGAATTTGGGTCTGTATCACTATTATAAACTATTGAATTTTCCTCACTAATAATAACCGAATTAGAGTCATAAAACATAGCCTTTCCATGAAGATAACCACCATCCGGCAATTCTAACACCTTATCTGTTTCTTCTAAATTAGAAAACATAGATTCAACAATTTCAGCTTGTTTCCTAATAATCGTTGCAATTTCTGATGATTCATCGTGCATCGTCGTTTTCGACTCTGCTGATACATCAATTAATTGAACGAATGATGAACTACACAAAAAAACTAATCCTAACATAATTTGCTTCTTCATTATAATTCCCCTTTGTTTGTTTATTTGTAACTTTCATCTTACAACTCTAGTAATAACGGAGCAATTATTTTTGAAGGTAATATATGTTTAACAAACAGAAAAACTGTTATATTTCTATCGAAAAAAGCATACAACTGCTGAATACATAAAAAAAGATGAGTTTTTACACTCATCTAAATATATTACTTGTTTAATTTTTCTATTTCTTCCTTATAAGGAGCGTTCCCGTCTATATAAGGAGTTTCCAGGATTTTAACAACATGCTTTACCCTAACATTGTTAGCTATCTTATACAAGCTGTCAAACCCTATTTCACCATCGCCAATGTTGGCGTGACGATCTTTTCTAGCACCATTTATATTCTTTGAATCATTTAAATGGATACAAGCCAATTTATCCAATCCAATAATGCGATCAAATTCATCTAATATGTAATCAAAGTTAGAGACATCATAACCTGCATCATGTATATGACAAGTGTCTAAACAAACTTTTATATGATTTCCATATTTAGCATGTTCTATAATATAAGCTAATTGTTCAAATGTATATCCAATTTCGCTACCTTTACCAGCCATCGTTTCTAATGCAATTTCAACATGTCCCATGTCTTGCATTGCTTCATCTAGACCTTTAATAATAGAGGCTAACCCTAGCTCTTCTCCAGCTTTTACATGACTACCTGGATGCAACACTAAATATTTAGCTTGTAATACATTCACTCTTTTTATTTCTTCTCTTAAAAAAGAAACGGCTAACTCATACGTGCTTGGATTCACTGTATTTGCCAAATTGATAATATAAGGTGCATGAACAATCATATGTTCCAAAGGAATATGATGTTCTTGCATCAAGGCATGAGCCTCTTCAATTTTTAATTCTTCCATTGCTCTTCTTCTTGTATTTTGTGGCGCACCACTATATAACATAAAAGCATTCGCATTATACGAAAGAGCTTCTTTAACTGCACCTAACACAAAATTAGGCGCACTCATTGATACATGAGAACCAATCAACATTACTCGTCGTCTCTTTTCGCTCTTTGCTTAGCAACCGCTCTATCTTTAACTTGTTTCTTAATATCATCATGAATCATTTGACGTTTTGCTTTACGTTTAAGATCACTTATTTGTTCATTTCTTCTTTTTTTATAACCCGGTTTAACTTTTACATTTTTACGCTGTACTTTTTTAGCTATTTCTTTTTCTAACGGATCTTCTTTTCTTTTTCTTTTTTCAAATACGGGAGTTACATCTACCAATTCATCTTTTCTTAATGATTTATGTTTGAATCCAATTCCACGCACTTGTAATTGTTGAATTACATTTTGATCACTATGTTGGTATAATGCATAACAAACACCAGTTTTTCCTGCACGTCCAGTTCTTCCTGCACGGTGAATATAAAATTCTAATTCATTAGGGAATCCTAATGATATTACATGACTTACTCCATCAATATCAATTCCTCTTGAAGCAACATCACTTGCTACAATATAACGTTCTTTTAAATCGCCTAATGATTTCATTGCATTTTTTCTTGCACGGCTCGTTAAATCTCCATGCAATTCTAACACTCCGTACCCTTTTTCACGCAATAATTTCGCTGTTTCACTACATTCTACTCTTGTGTTAGCGAATATCAAACAAATATAAGGCGTAAATGTCGGCAATATTTGAACTAACATATCTTGATAAGAATAATGTTTACAATTTACTAACACATGATCTATTTGTGGTTTGAACTGTTTGTCTTCTTCTATTTGAACTGTGATTGGATTATTCATATATTTCTTTAAAAACGGTTTTAATCCTTCAGGTATCGTCGCACTAAAACTCATCATTTGTAAGCTTGAACTCATTCTAGAACACATTAAATCAATATCTTCTAAGAATCCAAACTCTAATGTCATATCTGCTTCATCGACAATTAACATCTTTGCAGAATCTAAACGTAATGTTCTTTCATTTAAAAACATATCTTTCATACGTCCTGGTGTACCGATAACGATATGAGGTTGTATTTTTAAACTATCACTCATTCTTTGTTTATCTACTCCACCTGTAATCAATTTAATTCTTAATTGTTTACATGCTTTATTCATTTCTAATGTTCTCATGTATAGTTGATGTGCTAACTCTCTTGTAGGGGCACTAATAACTACTTGTACGCTATTTAACTCTAAATCTATTCTTTCCATAACTGGAATCAAGAAAGAATGTGTCTTCCCAGTTCCTGTGGCACTAATACCAATTATATCTCTACCTTTAATCGCTGAAGGAATAACTTCCTTTTGAATTTGGGTTGGTGTTGTAAACTTATTTAGCTCAATTAGAGCAGTCGTGTACTCATTAAAATGATAATCACTATATTTATTCATAAGTATACCTCGCTTTCTACTTGAGTATTATATATTAAATTAGTATAATTTACAAAGAGAAGTTAAAGAAATGAGGTTTCACATGGAAATAATCAAAGTAATTCCAAGAGGATTTTGTAAAGGCGTCGTCAGAGCCATCAATATTGCTAAGCAAACAAGAGATGAATATCCTGAAAAAAACATCTATATACTAGGTATGTTAGTACATAACAAATATGTTATTGAAGCACTTGAACAATATGGAATCAAAACAATAGAAAACAAAGCAAAGAGTCGATTGGAATTATTGGATGACATTCCCGATGGAGTAGTTATATTTACGGCTCACGGAATTCATGAACTAGTAAAAGAAAAAGCATTGAGTAAAGGACTCATTTGTGTTGATGCTAGTTGCTTAGATGTCCTACGTACGCAAGACATGGTAAAAAAACATATACAGCAAGGATATAAAATATTATACATAGGGAAAAAGAATCATCCAGAAGCCAGTGCCGTATGCGACTACAACTCAAATATACACTTAATTGAAAAAGAAACGGACATTCATGAACTTCCTCACTATGACAAAGTATTTGTAACAAATCAAACGACCATGTCCGCTTCTGATGTATATGAATTATTCAACATTACTAAAAATAAATACCCCAATTCCATTATCAGCGACGAAATATGCAACGCTACATCAACACGCCAACAAGCAATTCGTCAATTAGAAAACATAGATGCATTTATCGTAGTTGGTGATTCATCAAGCAATAATGCAAATCGCTTAGCTCAAATTGCAGCAGAAAATAATATTAAGCAAGTGTATTTAATAGATGATGTAAATGATTTATCCATTGAATCCATCAAACAATTGGATAGAGTTGCCATCACTGCTGGAGCTTCTACTCCAACATATTTAATTAATCAGGTAATTCACGCATTAGAAACAAATGATTCTACACACCAAGAAATAGACATTAAAAAAATACTTTAAGCTCCGTACAGGAGCTTTTTGCATTAAAAAAGATAGGTCATTGAACCTATCTTTTATGGATTTTTTATTTTCCTCTTTTAACTTTACGAGCTGCTTCTTGTTTCAGTTTTTTCTTAATCCCTGGCTTCACGTAATATTCTCTTTTACGAGCTTCAGCAAGGGTTCCATTTCTAGAAACTTGACGTTTGAAACGACGAAGTGCATCATCTAATACTTCGTTGTCTTTTAGAACTATTTTAGGCATCACATACCCTCCCTTCTGAATTTTGCATTGTCATTATATAAAATATTTACATATAATGCAATAGTTTATCTTACATTAGTGAAAATAATGTGATAAATATGCAATTATTAGTATTTTTCCTGCCAATTATGTGTAAAAGTTGTAAACTATTACAAAATTAACGATATGTAATATTCCTCAAATTCTATATTTTCAGTCAATTTTCATCACTAAAATAATATTTGTGTATAATTTCTTTTGCTGCTACATGATCACCTTGCCATGGAGTTTTTCCGTCGGCTGTATACATAAACACTTCATTTCCCTTACCTAAAATGAATACACTATCATTAACATTCGCACTTTCAATCGCTAAACGAATGGCATTGTATCTATTTTCAATAAAAATAGTACGAGTTTCTTTGATTCCTTCTTTGATTTCATTCGCAATATCTTTTGCATTTTCTGTTCTCGGATCATCTTCAGTTAAAATAATATAATCGCAGTATTTATCTGCAATTTCTCCAAATGTTTTTCGTTTAGATCGATCTCTCTTACCAGCAGAACCAAAGACAGTAATAATTTCTCCATCTTGAGGAGTGATTTCTTTTGCATACTCAAATATTTTTTCTAATCCATCTGGTGTATGTGCAAAATCCACTACAACATTGAACGGTTGTCCTTCATCTATGATTTCCAAACGTCCCTCTACTTGTTCAATATGATTTATATGAGTTAATAAACTCTCAAGATCAGCTCCTGTTTCTACTAACGCAGCGATTGCCGCTAATAAATTATATACATTATATAAGGCAGAGAGATTAGTACATACATCGTATGACTTTTCATTATGGATCAAAGTAAAACAAGTTTTTTTAGGATACAATTTGATATTATCAGCCCTATAATCAGCTTCATTTTCAATACCGTAACTAACTGTTTCAGCATTACATATAGAACGTAGTTGCTCATATTTTTCATCATCCGCATTCAATATAGCAATTCCCTCTTTTTTTAATGTCTTAAACAATTTGGTTTTCGCATTAAAATAAGCTTCTAAAGAACCATGAAAATCAATATGGTCATGTGTGAAATTAGAAAAGATTGCAACATCAAAATCAATGGCATTTCCTCTTCTTAATTCCAACCCATGTGAACTCACTTCTAACGCCAGTGCTTTCACATTAGCATCTTTCATTTTTTTTATATAATGATGTAAAGTAATTGCATCAGGAGTAGTAAGACTTGGTTCGAACGTTTGATCTTTATATTTAATCCCAATGGTTCCAATATACCCACAAGTAGAATAATGATTCAATAAATCATAGATTATATTTGTGATTGTCGTTTTCCCATTTGTTCCTGTCACTCCAAATACTAGCATATCTTCAGTTGGATTTTTGTAAAACTTTTTAACAACTTGATTTAACACATCTACCACATCATCAACTTTTATATATACAACGCTTTCATCATATTCTTCTATGTGTTTACTATGTACAATACAAGTAGCACCTGATTCTATCGCTTGTTCAATAAAAGCATGACCATCATAATTCAATCCATCCATACAAAAAAACATAGTTCCTTTTGTACATTTTCTTGAGTCTATACATAGATTTTTGATATCAATTGTGATATTTGTATTAAAAATTTGCGATAATTTCATAATTTTCTCCTCTATTCGCTATATAAGCAGTTATCTATTATTATACATATAGTAACACAAACAACTCGATTTAATAAAGATATATCTATTTTGGGTTATCTCTCTTGGTATTCACCCAAATGAATAAACTAATAATCTCTCTTTAACATGTAAAATAACTATTCTACATATTTCCCTATCCGGGTCGTTTTATACGTTTCATAACCGCAATTTAATTGTACACCCCTTTTATGAGTACGGGCTTCATTCCTGTTTGTTTGGTCATGATAATTCTAACGAGTATCTTTAATCTATATTTTCATAATGATAGTTAGCCACATTGACTACCATCATCGCTGCCGTTTCAGCTCTTAAAATACGATGTCCTAAGGATACACAAGTGAAATCATTCTCTATTAAATAATCTACCTCATTGGCAGCGAATCCACCTTCACTACCGACAATAAAAGTAATTGACGATACAGAAGGGTTTGCTTCTAGTGTTTTCTTTATATGTAATGATTCTACTTGCGCATCTTCATAAGCTATCATATTCAACTCTGATTTATAATGAATGATTTCTTTAAACTTAATTGGAGCTTCCACAACTACCAAATCATTTCTTTTACATTGTTCACAAGCTTCTAAGGCAATTTTATTATAACGTTCTATTTTTTTCGTATCCTCTTTGTCTACTTTTACTATTGTTCTAGAACTAGACATAGGAATAATTCGTGTAACTCCTAATTCACAACACTTCTGAATTAAAAAATCCCACTTGTCTTTTTTTATCATTCCTTGAATCAATGTAATCGAAACATTTGATCCATGTGTTTCTAAGGACTCTACAAGATTAGCTCTCACTTCACTATTATCATAGATGATATGAGAAAGAAACCCCTCTTGATTACTATCTACTATTTTAACCACACTATTTTCTTTCATTCGTAGTACTCTTAAAATATGATGAGATTGCTCCTTATCAAAACATATCGTATCATTTAATCTTAATGGCTTATCAATAAAATATTGTTGCATATTATATCTCCTATTTGTCTGTTCTATTTTAATGGAATTCATGATTTTTGTAAATAAGCAGAAATAAAAAAAACCGATTTCACATGAAATCAGCTTTATATCTATTATCTGTTTGTTTCTAATTTTCCTGTTGTAGCAAATTGTTTCATCAATTTCACTTCATAAGGTTTCATTACTCTATATGCTCCTTGAGGTAAATCGTCAACTGTAATCATTCCAAATTGTCTACGGTGTAAACGTGTTACTTTAAATCCAAATGCTTCCATCATACGTTTGATTTGTCTATTTCTTCCTTCAGTAATAGTTAAATCTAACGACATTTGATTTTTTTTATCATCTTTTTCTCTTAGTTTATATTTTGCTGGTAATGTTTTAGCACCATCATCTAATACAACTCCAGTTGTTAATTGCTTCATATGATCTACACTTAATAACCCATTAATAGTTAAGTTATATTTTTTAGGTAAATGATAGTTTGGATGCATCATCATGTTCGCAAACTCTCCATCATTTGTAAGTATGATAACTCCACTCGTATCATAATCTAAACGACCAACTGTAAACAGTCTTTCTCTACAAGGAATCATTGATACTACTGTTGTACGTTCAAACTCATCATCACTAGTACACATTGATTTTTTAGGCTTGTTCATTATATAGTAAACTTTGTTTTCTTTTTCAATCGCTTTACCGTCGACTGTAATGAAATCTCCTTTTTTTACTTTATATCCTAGTTCGCGCAATATGTCTCCATTTACACTAACTCTACCTTGTTGGATTAATTCTTCTACTTTTCTTCTTGAGGCAACACCTGCCTGCGCTATTACTTTTTGTATTCTTTCCATATAATCACCACTTTCGTAGTATTATTTTAACTTATCTTATTAAGAAAAGAAAGTATATGTTAATAGAATAGCGCAAATTATGCCAATTAAATCAGCAAATAAACCAATCCACAACGAATTTGAGATATCTTTTATTTTAACATATGAAAAATACAGGCTAATTACATAGAATGTAGTGTCTGTACTTCCTTCAATTATGCTTGCCATAATCCCTGCAAAAGAGTCTACACCACTAGTTTGAAAGATATCTACAAGGATAACTAAGGTCGTACTTCCTGAAAAAGATCGAAATAAACACATCGGAATTACTTCACTAGGAATCATAGGTAATCCATGAGTTAGTAGATCAGATATAAATATAAGTAGACCACTCTCTTTTAGTAAAGCGATCGCAAAAGACATGGCTAGCAAACTAGGATAGATATCTATAAAGAGTCCTAGCCCATCTTTTACTCCTCGAATAAAGGATGCATATATGTCCACTTTTTTAGTTAACGAATAGATAAATATACCTAAAATAAGTAAGGGTAGTATTAGTTGACTACTCACGATAATTCACAATCCTATCTAACAGTAATCCAGCTACAGATGCACACGTAGTTGCGATGATAGCACAGCCAACAAATCCCATGGGATCAACACTCATTGCATTGTGTCTCAGTGCAATAATCGTTGTTGGAATAATGGTAACACCTGCCGTATTCAATACCAAAAAAGTGACCATACTTCGACTGGCTTTATTTTTATTCTTATTGTTGGCCTGCATCCCTTCCATTGCTTTTAATCCCATCGGAGTTGCTGCACTACCCAACCCGAACATATTTGCCACTACATTACCAGCAACGTAAGCAAGGGTTTGATGATCGTGTTTGATATCAGGAAGTAATTTCTTCAATAACGGATGTAATAGGTGTTCCATCTTTTTCATTAACCCAGTATCATTTGCTATATATAAAATTCCATTCCAAAATGCCGTAAGTAAAAGCAAGGGAACGACAAACATAAAAGTATCTTCTGCTACGCTTAATACACTTGCGTTGATTGCTTCCATTTTTTGATTACATAATGCATACAATAAAGACACTACAATTATTGAGGACCAAATTTTATTCATACATCAACGTCTCTTTTCTATCTCCATACGTAATTAATATTTCTAGATAATCTTGGATTTCACTTTCGATGTGAATTGAGTCAGCAGTCCCTTTATTTATC
Organism: uncultured Erysipelotrichaceae bacterium; assembly: GCA_947036815.1. Classification (GTDB taxonomy): domain Bacteria; phylum Bacillota_I; class Bacilli_A; order Erysipelotrichales; family Erysipelotrichaceae; genus CAMQRS01. The sequence goes on along the minus strand of CAMQRS010000003.1, from coordinate 50,059 downwards.
GTCATGCCAAATGCATTAAGTTCATATTCTTTTCCTTCAATAGTATACTTCCCTTCCTTCAGTATGGGAATTACTTCATAATTTTCATGGGCATATTCATGCAATTGTTCATGAATTACAAAGTCATCAGAAGAATTTAGTGTAACTACAACAACTTCCATCCCCTCTTTTTCACTACTTGTAACAAGAGTTCTTTTCGCTAGTTTCGTATATCCTGTCTTTCCGCCTGTTGCGAATTCATATTGACCTAGAAAACGATTTTTATTAGACCATGCAATTTCAGCTCTAGGATGGTACATCGTTGTTGATGTTATTTGTTTGAATGTTTCATTATTCATCGCATAGGACATGATAAGAGCCATTTCACAACTAGTTGATATATTTCCTCCGTCTTCTTCATCAAGTCCGCTAGGGTTGCTGAAAACAGTGGTTTCAAGCCCTAACTCCTTCGCTTTATCATTCATCATACCAACAAACGTTTCTACATCTTTCGCTACTATACTTGCCAATTGAATAGCTGCATCATTTCCACTTCGTAGCATTAATCCATAGAGTAACTCTTCCACTGTGTACACGTCACCCACTTGCAAATACACACTAGACCCATACGCTTGTAACACAATATCATCAATCGTTACTTCTGTAGTAATATCAATGTTTTCTAATACCACAATCGCTGTCATCACTTTGGAAATAGAAGCAACACTTTGTGTATGTTCATCATTCTCACTATCAATAATATAATTATCACTCGTACTTAACACACAATAACTAGACGCTACTTGAGCATCTATCTCTACCCTTTGAGTTTGTATAATACTACACAACACTAAAGCCACACATACAATTTTTTTCATATTTCCACCTATCATAAATTATGATGAAAATTAATAGATTATGCATGGTAAGTATTATATTTTTAATATACTCAGTAGAAGTACCTAAAACCATTAAACATTGACCTAACAATTGTATCTTAATCAATTGATTCTGTTTCAGGATTCAACCGTATTAAATAAGTAAAAAAATGGTATCCAAGTTTCTGTCAACCCTATAAATACATATTGAAGCTAACCCATTTAATTTAAATATACCTCCACACTTCTAACATTTTATTTATAATTGGTTAAAAAAACTAACTATTAAATATAGTTAGTTTTCATTTTATTTAAAAACGATATGGTAAATCGTAAATAATCTAAATTCCTAAATTAGTCAAATAAATGATCGCATCATCATAGATATCTACTCTTTCTAGCGAATTAGCCGCATGAGCATCATACCCTATAATTACCTCATTTCCCACTTCACAAGCAATTTCCCAAAAATCAGGATTTGGATACCCATTAATATTTTTAGTTACATTCACAAGAATACCTTCTAAGTTATATTCAACAGGCATATTATACTCTTTGCAAAACTCACAAAGCTCTCTTGATTTAATTGCCACGCGCTCATCAAAATTATCTCTTGCTCTCATAAATAGATCAGGATGTGCAACATAAGAAAACAAGCCTGTCTTAATTCCTTCTTTGCAATGTTCAATATACTGATCTACATGATTATTATCATTTCCCACTTTTGCATAATAGACTCCATCTTCATCCGTTTTATCGAAATGCATTCCTAATATAATATAATCTATTTTCTTTTCTTTAATAAACGAAGTCAACCAACTCATATATTTAGGAAAATATTCACACTCTAGTCCTATTTTAATCGAGATTTGATCTTTATATTTTTCTTTCAAATAAGAAACACTTTCATAGTATTCATCAAACTCACTTAATTTCATCCGTATACTAGATACATAATCACTCGCATAGTCCCATGGACTATGGTCACTAAAACCTAATTCTTGAATTCCACCTTTAATCGCACTAATTACATATTCCTCATCGCTATCTTTTGCATGCATACAACGAGCAGTATGTGTATGATAATTTTTTTCATAATTTCCTCCGTATATCATTGTTTATATAATTATAATAACACTTTTTAATTTTATTATTACATTAATGTATAGATAATTCAGCTACACTATCTTGTGTATTTACTAATTCATTACACAACAGAGCAGAGTTTTCCCCTATTCCACCTGTAAATATAAGTATATCTGATCTTCCCATCATTACTTCATCTATTTATACGTTGTTACTTTACCCGATTCAATAAAAAAGGAGATACTAAATAATTAATATCTTCTTTTACTCTACTTGTTGTTAATTTTATATCTCGTTACTAAATAAATCTTGCATAGATTCTTGCTTAATTTCTTTAATTTCTGGTAATTCTTTTAAACTCTCTAACTTAAATGAATCCATAAATTCTGTCGTCACTTCGTATAAAAAAGGTCTTCCAGGTGCATCACTGCGTCCAGTTTCTTTAATTAACGAGCGTGCTATGAGTTTACGCATCATCATGTCACATCCTACACCACGTATTTCTTCAATTTCAACACGCGTAATTGGTTGTTTATAAGCAATTATCGCTAATGTTTCTAGCGCTGCTGCCGATAACGTTGCAATTTTGTTTGAAGAAAACAAACGTTCTGCATACGGATAAATAAACTCTTTTGTTACAAATTTATATTTCCCACCAAAATGAACCAATTCGATTCCATGATCTTCTTCTAAAAATTCGTTCATCATTTGGTTGATGTTTTTTTCTAAACTTACTTCACTTATTTCTAATGTTTCACATAGCTGTTGAGGACTTAATCCTTCGTCACCGCTTAAAAAAAGCAGTCCTTCTAAAATTTTGCGCAAATTATTCTCCCCCTTTATTCATCCATATAATTTCATTTTCATCAATATAAAAATTAAGCATTCCTTGTTTAATTAAATCTAATATAGATAAAAAAGTTACAATAACCATATGAACACTCTCACAATCGTCACACAATTCTTCGAATGTGATCTTATTTGTTAACTTATGTATTCTTGATTTAATTTGCAACAAACGGTTATCTAAAGATATTTCGTTCACTTGCATATTTACTTCTGGCACATGTTCTAAAGAGACTCTACGTATAACGCGATTCATCGCTTTTATTAAATCATAGGGATTCCCTACAAATTCTTCTTCATTTACTGCATTGACCCACTTATTCGTTTCATCACTTACGGGCTTACTCATCAATTTTTGACGTTCTTCATATTTTACTTGAAATTGTTCACTCACTTGTTTAAATCGTTGATATTCAATCAATCTCTCTACTAATTTTTCTCTTTGATCTTCTTCATAGACTTCTTCAATAACAAGCACTTCTTTAGGTAATAGTTTTTTACTCTTATATTCAATAAGACCTGCCAACTCACTTAAAAATTCACTTGCCACCTCTAGGTGCATTGATTTCATAGTATTTAGGTACACTAAATATTGATCACATAGCACACTCACATCTAGGTCGAATAAATCTAACTTATTTTCTTTTATTAAGTGAAGCATCAAATCTAAAGGACCTTCAAACTTATTTTCTACATTTACTTTAAATTCCATACAATCACCTCTTCTTGTTGTATTATACATGATTTGGATATGAGTTAAAAGGCTTTTATATATGATATATCCAAATTCAATCAGCAAAGAAAAAAGTCATTCCATGAATGACTTTTATAACTCTAAAGTTAATTGTTTTTGAATTTGTTTTGCCACAGGTCCATAACTTCTTCGATGTATCTCAATCACGCCATGTTTTTCAAGCATTTCCAAATGCATTTTAGTAGGATATCCTTTGTGGTTCTTAAATCCGTACATAGGATATTGCGTATCATATTCATACATAATATTATCTCTTGTTACTTTTGCTAAAATACTTGCAGCTGCAATACTAACACTTTTTGTATCACCTTTTACTAAAGCTTGTATACACAGTGTAATATTAGGCAATGGCATTGCATCAGATAATACCGCATCACACATCGAACAATCAAGCACAATTTTTTCCATTGTGTTTTGAGTTGCGCGATATATATTATGGATATCTATGTATTCAATATCAACGACTTCAATTTCAAAATATAATGCATCTTTAATTATTTCATCATACAATTGAATTCGTTTTTTTTCACTTATTTTTTTAGAATCATAAATTTCGTTATGCTCATAACCTTTAGGAAAGACAACTCCTGCTACTACTAACGGTCCAGCAATAGGACCTCTACCAGCTTCATCCAATCCAATAATAAAAGATTTATTCAGTTCGTACATTTCTTGTTCATGCTTATTCAGGCATTTCACTTGTTTTCTCCCATGTGACTTTACCAAAATTATCAGAACGTACTTCTTTCATAAAAGTATCAATAACTCGTTTCATATCAACTTCATTTCCTCTGATCATATAACCTTTTTTAATTCCAAAAGACTGAAATAACTTATAGTTATTATCTATTAGCTCTACACCATAATGCGCAATTAAACGTTCTGGATAGTTTTCTTTCAAATACTTTAAAGCAAAGTATGCAATTTCATCTAGTGGTAGTATTTTATCATTGATGGCACCTGTAACAGCTAACATCATTCCTACGTGTTCATCTTCAAACTTTGGCCATAATACACCAGGCGTGTCTAACAACTCTAATTCAGAGCTCATCTTCACCCATTGTAACGCTCTAGTTACTCCAGGTTTATCCCCAGTAATTGTAGCTTTTTTATTCGCCAATCGATTAATTAATGTAGATTTACCAACATTAGGCACTCCACAAACCATTGCACGAATTGCTCTCGGTTTCATTCCTTTACGAATTTGACGATCTATTTTCTCTTTCATCAAGACTTTAGACGCACTAAGAATTGCTTTTTTTACATTGTCTTTTAGTATATTCAAAGTGATTATATAAGTATATTCATTTTGAAGTTCTTGAATCCAAAGATTCGTTTCATTCGGTTCTGCCTTATCAGTTTTAGTAAGTATAATTAAACGTGGCTTTTGCTGCGTTAATTCATCGATTAAGGGATTACGACTCGCATAAGGAATACGTGCATCTCTTAGTTCAATAACCATATCTACCATCTTTAATTTATCTTGCATTCCTCGCTTTGCCTTGGTCATATGACCAGGAAACCAATGAATATTTATTTTCGATTTTATCTCGTTATTTTCATCATTCATAAAATACCTCTTTTCTAATGATTCATCAGTTACTAACTACGCCTATTTTGTCAAATGGATATAGTACAAAAACAGACTTACTTACTATACGATCTTGATTAAAGAAACCTAAATTACGTGAATCATACGATCGGAGACGATTGTCACCCATTACAAAAAATTCATCTTCCCCTAATTCATAAGGTCCAAAATTTTCAGTAAAATATTCACTATTTTCTTCTTTAATTTGCGATAAAACATAAGTTTCATCTAAAAACGGCTCTTCCACAATTTCATTATTAATATACAATTCATCGTCTAAGTATTCTATTGTTTCTCCAGGCAACGCAATCACTCTTTTTACAAGTAATTTCTCATCTACCGATTCAACAATAACCACATCAAAACGTTCTATCTGCCCTAATAATGCACCCAATACATAAGAAAATCCATATTCTCCATCTTCTAATGTTGGATACATGCTACTTCCATCTACTTTAACTGGTTTTAATAAGAACGTTGTGAATGCAAATACAACAAGAATACAAATTAAAACAGTTCTAGCTAAATCTAGTGTTTCTATAATGAAATTATTTAAATTTAATTTTTCTTTGAGTTTGAACATTTCTGCCTCCTAGTTATTTTTTGTCATTCCTAAATTTTTAAACGGATATAATACAAATACATTTTTACTGATGAAATCACTCGAATTAAATGCTCCAGACGTTCTTGAGTCCTGAGATACAAGTCGATTATCTCCCATTAAAAAAAATTCATCTTCTCCTAATACAATAGGTCCAAAATTAGTAGTAAAGTTCAATGTACCACCAAATGTTTGATTATTTACATAATCATCATTTAAGAAATATTCATCTACTGCTTTTCCATTAATATATAATGTATCATCATCATATTCAAGAGTCTCTCCAGGTAATCCAATAATTCGTTTTACCCATAATTGTTTCGATTTTTCGTACAAAGTAACTACGACATCAAATCGCTCATATCGATCTAATAATGAACCCAACACAAACGAAAATCCGAAATCATTATCCTCTAAAGAGGGATACATGCTTGAACCTTCAATATATACTGGCGAAAACAATAAACTAGTCCATATAAAAACAGCAACCGAGCATACGACGATTGTTCTTAAGACATAAATTATTTCTTTCAGTATTTCTGTTACTTTATCATTAAATTGCATAGAGTCATTATAGCATTTTTATATAAAAAGAAAAAGTCGGTTTTTCCGACCTTTTCTTAAAATTATCTAATTTCTTTAATTCTTGCAGCTTTTCCTGAAAGACCACGTAAGTAACGTAATTTATTTCTTCTAACTTTACCAACACGAATTACTTCGATTTTGTCGATAATTGGTGAGTTAATTGGGAATGTTCTTTCTACCCCAATTTGGTTAGACACTTTACGAACTGTAAAGTTTTTGCTAATTCCTCCACCTTGTACAGCAACAACAACACCTTCGAATACCTGGATTCTAGATTTGTCACCCTCTTTAATTCTAACGTGTACTTTTACAGTACATCCACTTCTGAAGTTTGGGATATCAGATCTTAATTGTGACTGAGTCACTTCATTTACTAAATTTAAATTCATCTTTTTTTCTCCTTGTTTCGTAACGTTCATAATAGCTCTTAAGATTACTTAGCGGAACTACACGGCCAATAGGCTATATAATAATACCAAATAAATAACTACATGTCTATCTTTATTTTAATTATCTTCGTTCTTTATCTCTATTAAAAATTTGCTTTCTTCTTTTGTTAGTTGTCTATTAACCAACAAGTCTTTACGACGTAAATATGTTTTACGTAACGACTCTTTTAAACGCCATTGACGTATGTTTTCATGATGCCCACTAAGTAATACATCAGGCACTTTCTTTCCTTCAAAATCAATTGGGCGTGTATATTGTGGATACTCCAACAATCCATTTTCGAATGAATCATCTTCGTGCGATTGTTTTGCAATCACTCCATCATATAAACGGATTAGTGCATCGCTTAGTGTCAAGGCCGCTACCTCTCCACCAGTCAACACGTAATCACCGATTGAAATTTCCATATCTACATAATCACGAATTCTCTCATCAAACCCTTCATAATGACCACACAATAAAATAATGTGATCATACGATATCATTTCTCTTACTTTTGCTTGTTGCAACGTTTCTCCTTGCGGAGACATCATAACGACAACACTACTGTCTGTTTTAATCGCTCGTAAACAATCAACAATGGGTTGACAAGCCAATAGCATACCAGCTCCACCGCCACAAATAGTGTCATCGACATTATTGTGTTTATCTTTTGTATACGCTCTAAAATCAATACATTCAAAAGTAACTCGCTCTTGTTCAATTGCTCTTTTTATAATTGAAGTCGATGTGAATGAGTCGAAAAATTCAGGAAACAGCGTTAATACACTTATTTTCATAATAATCCGGCCATTTTTTGAATCACAATCTTCTTATTAACAATGTCTGTACTGATGATAAATTCTTTTACATATGGGATTAGAATTGTTCTGTTTACTCTTAATACAGCGTTAGCCCCGGTTTCAAGCACATCTTCAACTTCTCCTAAACATGTGTTTTCTTCATCATATACAACACATCCCATTAAATCAAAATAATAGAACTCTTCTTCTTCTAATTCATGTAAGTCCCCGTCATTAATATAAAGAGCGCACCCTTTATATAGTTCAACTTCGTTTATAGAATCAAATCCATTTAATTTCAAAAAAACCATATCATTTGCTTCACGATACTCTTGAATAACAACTTCAATCATATTTTCGCGAAACTCGATAAACATCGTGTTTCCTTTTTTAAAACGGACATCATTAAATTCACTAAATGACTTTACTTTTATTTCCCCTTTTAATGCGTGGGTATTCGCAATCGCTCCAATTTTTATCATATTTCATTACCTCACAAAATAAAAGGATGCAACTGCATCCTAGTACGATTCAAACTTAATTGTTATAATCTTGCCTTCACTTCTTGAAGCTACTGACATCATTTGACGAATGCTACTAGCCATAATACCACGACGACCAATTAAACGAGCAACATCATCAGAGTTTGCATATACGTGTAATAAAATCTCGTTTTCATTTAATGAAGATAAAGTTTGTACAGATACATTTTTTTTATCATCCACCATCGGCGTAACAAGATCTAATACAACTTGTTCGTAATTAATCATTCAGATTATTTAGCGAATTTTTCGTCGTGTAATTTTTTAAGAATTCCTTCACTAGATAATAATGTTCTTACTGTATCTGAAGGTTGAGCTCCATTTTTAATCCATTTGATTGCTAATTCTTCATTTACTGAAATAATTGCTGGGTTAGCTGTTGGATCATAAGTTCCTAATGCTTCAATAATTCTTCCATCTCTTGGACTTCTTGAATCAGCTGCTACAATTCTATAAAAAGGACGTCCTTTTCTTCCCATTCTTTTCAATCTTAATTTTACTGCCATAATTTATTCCTCCTACTATCTTTAGTACTTAACTAGTATATCATAAAACACATAGGTGTCAAGTACTTTTACTTGACACTACTTCTTTTTTTATCATGTACTAAAGTTCCAAGTAATATTCGTTTACATTCCTCTTTATTAAACGGATACAGTGGATACATATACGAAGTAGTAAAGCTATTCATTTTGAACAACATAACTAAATGTACCCCAATAGATATAATAAATCCAAGCCAACTAAAACAGATGGTAGCTACACTAAAAAAGATTCGACTTAACTTATTCGCTAACGATAATTCATAATTGGGAGTCACAAAGTTACAAACATTACACAAGACTACAATAAGTAGAATGATTTCCGAATATAATTTGAAACTAAGCGCAATATCACCAAGTAAAAATATCACAAGGAATCCCATGATTCCAGTCAACGAAGTTGGGGTATGAATATAGCTTAAACGGATCCATTCTATGACTACCTCAATTACAATAACCTGAAAAAATAACGAGAACCACGCTTCTAAATCAAACGTAATCTGCCAATGCACCCCTGCATCAAACAATAGAAATATCGGTAATAAATAGAGCGAGATAAACACAGCTAACAATCGAATCAATCGGATCGATAACGCAATACTATTTCCTTGTGTATACTCTTCTATTTGTTTACTTAATTCAAAAAAAGTAGTAGGCAAAATAATTGCATTAAAACTATTATCAATAATCAATACAATATATCCCTGTAATAAATGAATACTGCATAAATCAGGTCGCTCACAATATCGTATTCTAGGATATGGATTAAACGAGTTTGTGAACAGATGATCAACCAAGGTACGATCATACATAATATCGACATCGTTCATCGATTCTAATCGTTTGGTTACTAGCGTCAATAGTTCTTTATCCACTTTATCATCCACATATAATAGCGCAATATCCGTTGATGTATTCAAACCAATACACTCTAATTTAACCACCAGATTCTTATTTCTTATCCTACGTCTTATGAGTCCTACATTTAATATAATATTTTCAGTAAAACTATCGTGACTTCCTCGTATACTCTGTTCATTAGATGCTTCATTAGTTGACTGATTCGGATAATTCCTTGTCTCTATGGCATACATTAAATCTTGATATAACACAATACATTGACCACTGAAGAAAAATCTATTTGATTCTTCTATTTTGTTGATTTTTGTTATTGAACCATTAAAAAGCATCATTTCATCATCACTGAAATATATCCCTTTAATGACTTCTATAATAAATGCCATGCTATTTAAACTATTAATAAAGCATAAGTAACAAGATTTTCCTTGAATCTTAATTTCCTGATGGGAAATATCAAAACCATCTTTATACGTACTCGTTAGGTAGGCAACATTCTCTTGATAACTCATGACTTACTCTTACAGAAGATAGCAGTAATGAATGCAAAAAAGATACCCGCAGTTATTCCTGGTGCTACCATATCAAACATACCTATCGCTAACCCTAGTATTCCAGATTGTGTAGTTGCCTCCATGGCTGCATGCATTAAAGAATGTCCAAAACTAGTAATAGGTATTGATGCTCCCATCCCAGCAAAATTCAATAATACATCGTATAGTTGAAAAACATCTAATAAACAACCTATTACCACAAACATACTCGTGATGTGACCTGGAGTCATGTTTGTATTATCATATATAATTTGACCTAACAAACAAATACTTCCACAAACAACAAATGCATTTATATATATCATATGTTACCTCCTACATACTCTATTGCATGAGCAATACAGGGAATACTATCTTTTTGTTGCACTAGTATCGGAGATAATAAAGCTCCCGTTGCAACAACCAACACTCTTTTAAGTTGTTGTTTTTTGATAAGTTCAAAAACATGAGCAATACTTACACACATACTACAGGCACATCCACTACCTCCAGCAAATACTTCTTGTTTATGTATATCATATATCATCATTCCACAGTCAAAAAATTTATTATCTATTTCAACATCATTTTTTATTAATAAATCACACAAGAAAGAAAATCCTACACTCGATAAATCTCCACTTACTATTAAGTCGTAATCCTTAGCACTTTGGTTTCTTTTCTCAAAATGAGATAAGATTGTTTCATATGCAGCAGGAGCCATCGCTTTTCCCATGTCATTTACATTTTTAAAGTTCCAATCAACAATAGACCCCACTGTGAAAGAGCGTACTTGAATTTCACTTTTTTCATTTCCCAGTACTATTGCACCTGCTCCAGTTACAGTAAAGGTAGTCGTTTCTTTCTTTTGGACTCCATATTCATTGGGATATCTAAATTGCTTTTCAGCTACCGCATTATGAGAAGAAGTAAAACACAATACTGGTTTGTTTAATTTTTCAACCCATAACGCCCCTTGTCCAATCACTAACGAAGAGGTAGCACACGCTCCATACATACCTATAAAAGCAGTGTCTAGGTGACGCATTCCATAAATAGACGATCCTAATTGATTCATTAAGTCTCCACCGATTGATAACGCTATATCTTTAGGAGTTAATTCTTTTTTACGTAACGCAATATCACAAGCGTCTTTAATCATTTGTTGTTCAGCTTTTTCAAAACTTGTTTCTCCACAATATAGGTCAGGATACGTTTGATCAAATTTGTTTTTCAGTGGCCCTGCTGCTTCCATTGGTCCCACACTAGTTGCACTTGATTGTACATACACATTATTAAATTTTACGTTCATCATACACCTATAAAATAGCGTACAAATCCAAGTATATACGCACTTACTATTCCATATGTTATTACTGATCCTGCAAGTTTAAACATATTGCTTCCAATTCCAAAGATTAATCCCTCATTCTTACTCTCTAGTGCACAACTAGTCAATGCATTCGCAAATCCTGAAATTGGAATGAATAAGCCAGCACCACAAATTTTAGCAGCCTTATCATAAACCCCTAGTCCGGTAAATAAAGCAGTAATCGCAATTACCAAAATAACAACCGCACTAACTGATTCATCTTTAGGCATCCCTAAGTTTTCATTAAACATCACAAAGACAAGTTGTGCGAGTACAGCTAATGTACCACCACTTATAAATGCGCAACAACAATTTTTAATCTTATGTGTAGTAGGCTCATGACGCTCACTCACTTTTGTATACATTGCTTTTTTATTCATGTGTATCTCCTTTTTTTACTATATATAATTCATCCACAAATAACATACATATAAAAATTGATTCTATTTGATTAATTCCTCTTCTTTGTACTTGATCCTTCAACCATTCCGACGTTATATTTAGTCGCTGTAGCGCATCATTATTAATTTCTCCATCTTGAATCAAAGGATCTGGATACAGTAGTTTTTGATTCTTTCGAATAATGCTTAACGACCCATTATTTTCAAGCATCGCATGCAGTATTTCTCTAATATCTGTGATTCCGCAATTTCTTAACTGAGAACATAAATCATCGATACTATATCGTTGTTTTCTCATTTCTGCTTGTTGAAGCACTCCGTCATAAATAATAAACACTGGCTTTCCATCTAACATTCCTCTCAATAGCCTACTCTTCAAAATAACATAAGATAAACTAATTTGAAGAATAGTCAGTGTTATCATAGGTATCAGTGCTCTAAGCAACGCTTCTTCAGAATCTGATATCGCTATTGCCAATAGTTCTGACATTACAATAAATATAGCTAAGTCAAAGATTGATAATTCTCCGACTTCTCGCTTACCCATAACTCGTAAAGAAATAATTAATAAAAAGTAAAAAAGTACGCTACGAAATACTAATGTTAAATAAATAGTACCCCTCCTATCATAATTCATAAGTTATTACCATATATTAAAGTGAGGTGAAACAATGAAAGAGTTAACACTTACTTATATAAAGCATTTTGGATTATACTTATGCCTATGTTTAGTATGCACTTTGCTTTTTAGTTTATTCGTGTATTTCGAACTATGTTCTTTAACTACAATTGAACTAGTTAGTTTTATAACTTCTAGTATTTTACTAGTTTTCACATGCCTATTATTTATAAAAGGCATAGAAAAAAAGATGCTTTTGCATCTTTCAATTTATTTATTTATTTTTTTAATAGGTGCTTTTATCACATCAAACTTTGAATTATCACATCTATTAAGATCATTCACAAAAGCTGGAATTAGTTTTATGACTTCTTTAATATTCATTATGCGTCGATAATTCTCCATTATACGCGATTTTTAAATGTTCGTATGCTTTAGGAGTAACTATTCTTCCCCTTGGTGTACGATTAATAAAACCTATTTGTAGTAAATAAGGTTCATATACATCTTCAAGCGTAGTACTTTCTTCTCCTATCGAACTTGCTAGTGCTTCAAGTCCAACAGGACCACCTTTAAATCGTTCTATCATTCCTTTTAAATACTTGTGATCTACATCATCAAGTCCTAAATGATCTACCTTTAAACGATTTAAAGCCATTTGAGTTATTTCTAACGAAATAACTCCATCATTCATTACTTGGGCAAAATCACGAACACGACGATATAAGCGATTCGCTATACGTGGAGTCCCTCTACTTCTTCTTGCAATTTCAATGATAGCAGATTCATGTATTTCATTTTCCATCACTCTAGAGGTTCTAGAGACTATTTTACATAAATCATCTAACTCGTAATAACTTAGTTGGGATACGATTCCAAAACGATCACGTAAGGGAGCACTTAAATCTCCAGCACGTGTAGTTGCACCCACAAGTGTGAACGGTGGTAAATCTAAGCGAATACTACGAACACTAGAATCTTTACCAACAACAATATCAATGCAAAAATCTTCCATTGCTGGGTACAGTATTTCTTCTACCGATTTAGACAAACGATGAATTTCATCAATGAAAAAAACATCTCCTGGTTCTAATTGAGAAAGTATCGCAGCTAAGTCTCCCCCTTTTTCAATAGATGGACCACTTGCTGTTTTAACATTGGTTCCCATTTCATTGGCCAAGATATAAGATAAAGTCGTTTTTCCTAATCCTGGAGGACCATACAACAATACATGATCTAATGATTCATTTCTTTGTTTTGCTGCTCTTAAAAATATATCTAGGTTTTCTTTTAAATCTTTTTGCCCTATATATTCTTTCAAACTACTCGGACGTAACGATTCCTCGTCATCCGTTTCAAAAACTTCTTGATCTACAATTCGTTCCATAGCTGATTACAGTCCTTTCCTTTTAATTAATAATGACAACCCTAATCGTACATATTCATCACATGTTTTACCTGTTTGAGATTGCAGTTCTTTTTTTACACTCAATACTTCATTATTTTTATATCCAAGTGATTTAAGCGCTTCTAATGCATCTTGTAACTCCATATCCATTGTATTATCTATAGTGTCACTTTCTACTAATTTACCTTTTAAATCAAGCACTATCTGTGAAGCTGCTTTAGGTCCTATTCCAGGTAATTTTTTTAATTCAGTTGCATTGTTGTTTTCAATGGCGTTAATAATATTCGCACTACTACTTGCGCTTAATGCTTGCATTGCAATTTTAGCACCTATTCCTTTTACACTGATTAAGCGCAAAAACAAATCATGATCTTCCATATTCACAAATCCATATAAGGTATGCGCGTCTTCTCTAATTTGTTGATAGGTGTAGATTGTGATTTCTTCATTTAATATTAAACATGAAGGGTTAGACATATGAATTCGATATCCAATGCCGTGATTATCAACAATCGCACTATTTTTACTGTATGAATGAACTTTTCCTTTTATATAAGCAATCATAGATTACTCCTCTCTATCCATATATTTACACACTACATGCATATCCCTAATCATGTAATAATGTTTCAAAATCTTCTATATAATAATCGACTACTTCCCTGATATCTTCTCGTTCATGAGCACTTAATTGGTCATGAACTCCTACACAGACAAATCCTTCTTTATGACATACTTGTAATGCAACAAATAAATCTTCAACAACCATACACTCTGTTGGAAGAATCTCAAACTTTTCTGCACAAGTTAAAAAGATATCCGAGCAATGTTTATTGGTATTTAATTCTTTACATGTGAATATAAAATCAAAGTACTTATCAATACCTAATCGTTTCAACGCTAGTAGCGCATGAGGTTTATGACAACTCGTTGCTATACACATCGGTATTTGTAACGAATGCATATGCTCTAGCAATGCTAATGCTCCCTTTTTCATTGGGATATGTTGTGCATATTCCTCTTCAACCATCGTGTACCAGTCCGCTTTTATTTGTTCTTCACTTAAATCAAGATTAAATTTATTAATAAAGTATGTGGCATTTTCATCAAAAGTTATTTTTTTTATTTCATCAGAATATTCAGGTTTAAATTCAATGCTGAATTTTTTTAAATATTTACGATCCACTTCTTGCCAGACACTCATCGAATCTAGTAGTGTACCATCTAAATCAAAAATACATCCTTTTATATTATCTAAGTGTTGGATAAACCTCATAGACTTAACTCCAATACGACCGGACAATGATCACTACCTAAGATTTCACTATCAATACTTGCAGCAACAATGTTATCTTCAAGTTCATTTGATACTAAAAAGTAATCAATTCTCCAACCTGTATTATTGGTTCTTGCATTAAAGCGATAACTCCACCAACTATACGAACCAATTTGATCAGGATATAAATATCGATAAGTATCAATAAATCCACTTTCTAACAAACTTGTGAATGCATCACGTTCTTGTTGAGAAAACCCGGGGTTATTTTTATTTGAACTCGGATTTTTCAAATCTATCGCTGTATGCGCTACATTTAAATCACCACATATCACGACTGGTTTTTTTGTTTTTAAATTTGCAACATAGGTATTGAAGTCCTGTTCCCATTGCAAACGATATTCAATTCGTTTTAATTTTTCTTGAGCATTTGGCGTATATACACCAACAAAGTAATATTGTTCAAACTCCAACGTAACTACTCTACCTTCATGAGAATGCGCTTCTACCTCAATATCATATATCACATTCATCGGTTTCACTTTACTAAAAATGATAACACCAGAATATCCTTTTTTTTCTGCACTATTGAAATACTGATAATGATACGGCGTTATCAGTTCTAATTGACCTTCTTGCATTTTTGATTCTTGAATACAAAACACATCTGCATCCACTCGCTCAAAATATTCATAAAATCCTTTATTTACACAAGCTCTTATTCCGTTTACATTCCAAGATACTAATTTCATATAATCACCTCTAGTCATTTTAGCATAATTTTCTTTTAAATAAAGTAGGATAGCATATAAATACAAAAAAAAGCTCCTAAGAGCTTATTTTATAGACATTATTTTTACTTCGTAAGGAAGTTTTATACCAGTTACTTTTACAGTAGTACCAACTTTTTCATCTAAAATAGCTTGCGCTAAAGGTGTTGCATTCGATAATTTTCCATTAAATGGATCCGATTCAACTGAACCTACAATTGTATAAGTTTCAGTTTCATTACTATCGATATCTAATATTTCAACTGTACTTCCTAAGAATACAACTTTGCTATTCCCTTTTGCTGCTGAAGTTGTGATTATTTCAGCTTGCATAATCATATTTTCTAATTCAGTAATTCTAGCTTCCACTCTCGCTTGGTGGTCTCTAGCTGCATCATAATCTGCATTTTCACTTAAATCCCCTTGTGCTCTTGCTTCTTGAAGTTCAACAATATAGACACTTCTTTCTTCATGCACTAAACGATGTAGTTCTTTTTTAATTTCCTCTAAACCCTCTTGAGTTACATATACTTTTTCGCTCATTTTAGTCACTCCTTTTTTGTGTTTGTATTATAGCATAATAAACGCCACTATACTATCTTAATAGCCTAAATATTGTTTTTGTTTTTCCAAATGTTCTTCAAATGTATATGAATAGTAAACTGCACCATCTCCATATACATCTGCTAGGAAGAATAAGTAATCATTATCAATAGGATTTAATACCGCATTTAATGCCTCAAATCCAGGATTTAATATCGGTCCTATTGGCAACCCATTATATAGATATGTATTGTAAGGTGAAACATAATCGTATTCACTTTCACATTGCTCCCATGAATCAAATTCATATAAAGCATAACATACGGTAACACTAGATTGTAATTTCATATCGATATCTAGTCTATTTAAAAATACTTTTGAAATATTTTGCATATCTGTTGTAGATGCTGATTCATATTGTACAATAGATGCTAAGTTCACCCATTCATGGATGCTAAATTGACTTTCTTCTACTTGGCTAGCAAGTTCTTCATACACCACTTCAAATTGGTCTAAGAATACATATGTTATTTCTTCTAATGTCATATCGTAGTCAAACATATATGTTTCAGGGAATAAGTACCCTTCTAGTTTCACTTCATAACGCTCATCCAAAATACTTTCATCCAAGAAATCATATTTGGCAATTACCGTTGTTAAAAACGTGTTATCATTCCAAAAATCAATGATTTCTTGCGTTGTATAATCAAAATAGGGATCTAATTGTGCAGCAATGTCTTTTGCCCACATACCTTCTCTAAAGGTAAGCATGACTGATGTTGATTCCACATTTTCTTGGTTACATAAATACGTTAACACATCTAGTGAGTCCCAACTTTTATCAAGTTTATACAATCCTACAATAAACCCTTCAACGCCATTTATTTTCGCACTAATTTCTGTAAATGTTGCACTTTTTATTACCTCAGCATCTTCTAATCGAACTGCAATAGATGATAATGTGTCTCCTTCAACAACTTCAAACATATAGATTTCACTAGTTTCACTAATCGGCCCTATTTGTCCTTTATATAAAAAATAGGAACCCGAAAGCCCTATTATGATTGCCACAAGTATACTTGCGATAATCATTCTTTTTTTTGTTAGTTGAATTGAGTTTTTGCTCAAGTTATTCACTTTCGCCATCCTCAATAAACGCACCTAATACTTCTTCAATCATTGCCCATTCTTCACCAGAATCAATCGGAGATAAATTTCCTTCGTCATCGTAACAACTAGCAAATATTTCTTCACTTTCGTCTTCGTTTTTTCTAAATACTACATATTTTTTTTCTTCTTTATCAAATGTGAATAGAATTTCCATTTCTACTTCTTTTCCATCTTGATCTTCTACATACATTAATTTATTTTCCATTGTAATACGCCCTCCATACAGCATGAGTATTATACCATTATTTTCTTTGTATTTTCAATACATCGTATCATTTTATAGTAGATACATACAAATTCAGCTATTATTCATGCTTCTTCCTTATTTCTCTTCCTTTATCTCAGCGAATATATGCGTATCTCTCAATTTATTCATTTATCCTTATGTTATAATTATAAAAACGAAACGAGGTTCTTTTATGTTAAAAAAGAAAATACTTGCATTCTTACTTACTATCATCTTCTGCCTTACCTTTTTCTATACAGATTCAATCATTGAATTATTCACAAACAAAAGTGATGAAGACAGCGAAACATTAGATAATATAAATAAAGATAACACTATTCCTCCTGAAAAAACGACTAGTTCGCATATGATTGCAGTGGGAGATAATCTGATACACGGAAGGATTTATTGGGAAGCTCAACAAGATACGACTGATGGAAGTTATGACTTTAGTGAAGCTTATCAAAATATTGCACCTTATATACTCGATGCTGATATCGCTAGTATTAATCAAGAAACCGTCATGGACAACACTCAAGAACCATCGCATTACCCCATGTTTAATTCTCCAATTGAATTGGCTTATGAATTAAATGAGATTGGATTTGATGTCATTTCTGTCGCAAATAACCATATGTTTGATAAGGGTACAAATGGATTAAAAAACTCTCTTGAATTATTGCAAAGTTATGATGATTTCACCGTTGTGGGTGCCTACTTAAATGAAGAAGCCTATGATGATATCCCAATCATAGAAAGCAATGACATTACATTTTCTTTCTTGGCTGCTACTCAACTTGTCAATGGATTTTCCATCGACCCTAATTATGGAGTCATTGTTAAAGTCATTGATACCGAAGAAAATCAACAAGCTCTTTTAAATCAAGTAACTACCGCGAATCAAATAAGTGATGTTGTAGTTGTGAATATTCATTGGGGAGATGAATATAATACGATACCTAATGAATTTCAAACAAGTTATGCCCAAGCGTTAGTAGATGCCGGTGCAGATATCATCATTGGACATCACCCTCATATTATACAACCTATTGAAACACTGACTAACCTTGAAGGAGAAGAGGCTATTGTTGCCTATTCACTTGGAAACTTCCTATCAACTCAAGATGAAGGAAATCGTATGTTAGGTGGTTTGTTGGATATTATTGTAGAAAAGACTGGAGATAAAATTGATATTGTTTCTTGTAAATTAAAACCAATTATTACTCATTACACACAAGGTTCATTTAATGTTACTAACTATATGTATTCAGATTACACACCAGAGTTAGCATCTACACATGGAGTAATTGAATACACCCCTACATTTTCTATGTCTTATATATATGAAATGATAAGCAATGTAATTGATGAAGAATATCTACCTGAAGATTTCATCCTAGCCGATAAATAAAAGACGCTGACGCGTCTTTTATTTTATTTCTGCAACCTCATCAAAACTTTTTTTCGTAATATCTGGGTATTGATAGTTTGGACTTCCCTTCCCTATCGCAAGAATCATTACTGCCTCTTCTCCATTTGGACGATTCAATAAGCTAGTCAAGAACTTTGTTGGAGCTGGTGTATACGTAAGACTTTGATATCCTAATTCATGTAATGACCGTATTAAAAAGCCAATAGATATACCACTTGATTCATTCACATAATAATTTTTATCAATAATCCCATTCTTCTCTGTATACATTTTTTTAAATACAACGATTAAGCACGATGCTTGCGTTAAGAATGGTTTTTGACAATCGACATTTAATTTATCTAAATCTTTTTGCCAATCTTTCGTGATAATAGAATCATAAAATTTTTGTTCTACCTGCTCTGCTTGTTTTCGAATTTCTTGTTTCATTGTTTCATTAACTACAACACTATAAAACCAAGGTTGCTTATTTGCTCCATTGGGTGCACTAGATGCAATCATAATACAATCTTTCACTTCTTCCATATCAATTTCGTGAGTTATATATTCACGTGTACTTCTTCTTGTTAATGCTTTTTTTAATAATGCTTTACTTTCTATCGACATAATAAAGTCTCCTGTTTTCTTTATAATTATACCAAAGTTACAAGTGAAATCATAGTTGACAAATACATTTATGTACCATAGAATACTCTATGTATTAAAAGAAAACGAGGAATAAAAAATTGAGTCAAACTATTAAAAAGAAAGATTTAGGAAGTGGCAGTATCCCTAAACTATTATTCGCATTAGCATTTCCCGCAGTTATATCACAAATCGTAAATATGCTTTACAATATTATCGATCGTATGTACATCGGTCATATCCCTGAAGTAGGAGTACAAGCTCTTACAGGGCTTGGTTTATGTTTCCCTATCATTATTCTAGTAACTGCATTTAGTTCTCTATTCGGAATGGGCGGAGCTCCTAAAGCAGCTATTGAAATGGGTAAGAAGAACAATGATAAGGCAGAACAAATCTTAGGAAACTGTGTAAGTGCCCTAATTATTACTGCTATCTGTTTAACTTCTATCTTATTATTATGGGGAGAAGACCTACTATTGTTATTTGGTGCAAGTGAAAATACAATTCCCTACGCTTTAGACTACTTAAACATTTACGCAATAGGAACTATATTTGTCCAAATATCACTTGGATTAAACATGTTTATTACCACTCAAGGTTTCTCTAAATATAGCATGTGTACAGTATTAATAGGAGCTATATTAAACATTATATTAGACCCTATATTCATCTTTGTATTTGATATGGGCGTACAAGGTGCTGCTCTAGCTACGATTATTTCACAAGGTGTTTCAGCATTATGGGTGCTTAAATTCTTAACTTCTAAAAAATCTGTATTGAAAATCAAAAAGAAAAACTTGAAAATAGATCCTAAGATATTACTTCCTATCATGGCACTTGGTATTTCTCCATTCGTAATGCAATCAACAGAGAGTGTACTAAGCATATGTTTTAACACTTCATTACTGAAATATGGAGGTGATTTAGCAGTGGGTGCAATGACCATCCTTACAAGTATCATGCAACTTTGTATGATGCCTCTAATTGGTATTACTCAGGGTGCTCAACCTATTATTTCATATAACTACGGAGCAAATAAAATAGATCGTGTCCGCCAAGCCATCTATCTTCAAATTGGAACTTGTTTCGTATTCACCTTATGTTTCTTTGTATTAGTCCAAACGAATCCTCAAATGCTTATTTCAATATTCTCTCAAAATCCAGAATTAACGCAAATCACGACTTGGGCTATTCATATCTATACTGCTGGATTCTTCGCACTAGGAATCCAAATCGGATGTCAGCAAGTATTTGTTGCGTTAGGAAAATCAAAAATATCTTTATTCTTAGCTTGTCTTAGAAAAATCATTATATTAATTCCTTTAATCTTTATCTTACCAATGATATTTGAAGATCATTTATTTGCCGTGTTTGTATCTGAACCAGTTGCCGATATAGCTGCAACTATCTCTACATTTATTTTCTTTATATTTATTAATCGTGAATTAACACTACTAGACATTCACAATAAAACAACAAAGTAGACGTATAGGTAAGTATCACTCTGAGGTCAATAAGACCTCTTTTTTTTATGAAGTATAATAGTAAAATATGAATAACTACTAATGGCATTTCTACCACATTCAATATCTTCTTTGAATTGTCTTACATATAATAAAAAAGTGGATTGCTCCACTTTCTCATTATTATCAACTATCCATAGTAAGTATTAATTAATATGTCAATAGATCTAGTAATTCCTCTTTCGAGAAAGAACTGCTACTAATGCCATCGCCTTCTAAAATTTGATCAGCTAAATGCTGTTTCTGTTGTTGTAATTCCATTATTTTTTCTTCTATTGTATTTTGCATAATTAATTTATATACACTAACTACTCTTTTTTGACCAATACGATGAGCTCTATCTGTTGCTTGTTCCTGTACCGCACTATTCCACCACGGATCAAAGTGTATGACAATATCTGCACTCGTAAGATTTAATCCAGTCCCACCTGCTTTTAAAGATATACAAAACACAGATGTGTCATTCCCATTAAAGTCATCTACAAGTTGAGCTCTTTTTTGCTTACTTGTACTTCCCGTTAAACTATAATACGATATTTGTTCATGTGATAGTCTCTTTTGAATAATATCTAACATAGATGTAAATTGAGAAAACAACAATACTTTATGTCCTCCTTCAATAGCTGTATGTATCAACTGCATACATAACTCCATTTTCCCAGATTCTTTAGCATATCCTTCAAGCAATAAACTAGGATCACAACAAATTTGTCTAAGTTTAGTTAATTGAGATAACACCTGTATTTTCGTTGATTTGAATTGTATCTCATCACTAGACTCAATCGTCTCTCTTAGTTTTTGTACATGTGCTCTATATATTTTTTCTTGTTCTAACTCTAAAGGAATAATTTTGTTTTCCTCTATTTTATCAGGCAATTGCTTCAATACATCTTTTTTCTTTCTTCTTAAAATGAATGGCGTAACCATTTTTTGTAGTTGCTTTAACGCATAAGGATCTTCTTCTTTAATTATCGGTATTTCAAACAACTGCTTAAACGATGCTGAACTATGTAAATAATCAGGCATCAAATAATCAAAGATACTCCATATTTCACTTAATTTATTTTCAACCGGAGTTCCCGTTAATGCGATTTTAAAGTTTGCATGAATAGCTTTTGCAGCTTTTGATACAATCGTGTTTGCATTTTTAATATATTGCGCCTCATCGATTACCTGAATCGCAAATACTTCATTCTCATAATGTTCTATATCTCTTTTTAATAAATCATAAGAAGTAATTAATATCGTATTGTTTGTATGGTTTTTAATTAAATCCATACGCTCTTTTTGATCACCTTCGACTAGCACTACCTGTAATGCAGGCGCGAACTTAGTTAATTCATTTTTCCAGTTATACGTAAGTGATGCAGGTGTAACAATCAATGTGTTTCTATTCAATAACGCATTGTCATATTCACTACACAACAAGGCGATTACTTGGATTGTTTTTCCCAATCCCATATCATCAGCTAAAATTGCACCAAATCCATTTTTTTGAAGTGTTTTAAGCCATGAATATCCTGTTTTTTGATATTTTTTCAAGCTCGCATTCAACAAGTTTGACACTTCAAAAGTACCCTTTTTACTTACCTGCATTCCTTCTATCAAATCCATATAATATCCATCTCTATGTACATTCAAGTTCTCATACATATCAAATGTAGCCTCTAAAAATAATGATCTAAACTTAGGCAAAACAATTTCATCTTTAAGAAATTGTTTATCATTGATTTTAAGCGCGTTTTTCATTTGAATCAATTGTTCAAAACCACTGTTTTCGATATCAACAAAACTTCCATTTTTCAGTTTGTAATATCGTTTTTTTGTTTCGTATTTACAAAGGATTTCATACATTTCATCTCTAGTGATATTTTCTATTTCTACATTCATACTTAATAAGTCATTTGTAATAGAAACTCCTACATTTGTTTTACTAGGCTTTCTAATACGAATCCCTTTAAATGCCTCTGACACATATACTTGTGACTTCTCGTGAAGTAATAACAACCCTTCATTCATGAATTCAAAAATGGTATCTACTTCATAAATACACAATGCTGCATAGTCTTCATCATATGAATTTATATACGGTTGAATTGTTTTGATAAATTCATTTTCTTTAATGAAATTTCGTTTACTCTCATCTTCTTCACTAAAAATTGAATAACTAATATTTTCATATTGTGCAATGGCACTTAGTTTAATTTTATTATTATCAATTAAATCTAAATACACTTTAAAATCAGGATTATTAAAGATATATGGTTGAGTATCAAAATTATTCATTTCTACATTGAATACACGTTTTAAATCATCTAATAAATAATTCACAAATTTTTTGATATCAGTTGTTGAAATAAACATTGTTGACTTAGTTGCGTGTAAGATGCAATCTATAAATTCATATACTGGATCTAACGTTTGTTTACTCAAGAAATAAACACATCCTTCTTTTAACAAAATATAAGAATCCATCCCTTTAACCCCACCGATTACATCTGTTGTGGTTAGTTCAATCCCACCATTAACCTCATGAATAGCTATCGTTGGTTTATATGCATCATGTTTAATATTCCAATACGTACGATTCGTATAATTCATTTCTACTAATATAGAATTATTTTTATTACTCAATAAGAAGTGTTCCATATATTCAGCATTTAATGGTACTCTTTTTTCTATTGATTTCGTTGCTGAAAAATTATAGTATTGATCTTCATGTTCATTACACCATTTCTCTATCAGAGAAAAATACATCAGTGACTGTTTATCTAATACATCTATGATATGTAAAAAACTTAAACTTTTTCCATATGTATGCTCTTTATTAAATTTGAAATTATCAACTAATTGAAACACATCTTTAATCACATACATTTGTTGTATTCCAATTTTAAATTCCATATATGCCTTATGATTGTCGTAAACTAAAATTGGTTCAATTTTGACTTTACCAATATACTCATAAGGAATTAGAGTTAACAATCTGTTGTTATTTTTATCCAATAAATCTTTAAGCATATAATTAGTATCTGCTTCTTCATTGCGAATATTGCTTTTTGATTCATAATATAAAGTAACTGCAACACAATGCTTACAAAAACCTGAATACGTATGAAATGCATTACACGAACATTCAGATTTCAATACAATTCCAGAATTCTTTTCAAGAGTGAAAGAGACGTCATAGAAATTACTATCGCTTCCTCTAACACTCGCTTCTATAACCGTTTCATTAAATATATGATATGAAGAAAAAGAAAAAACGTAACCTTCTTTAAATAAGTTATGTCCCTTCTTCAATATTATCGGATGTGTACTTTGCTTTAGTTGATTTAAATTTTTCATATATACCTCATCCGTTATTATACTATACAATGGATGATAAATTTAATTTATTATCGTTTTAATTTCAAAAGTTTGATTTTTGGAAGAAACATCCCTATTAATCATCGTAAATAACAATAATATCTATAAAACACAAGGGTTTTACATCTCTACAATATTTTTTATTTAATGAGTCTCCCAATTTTGAAGGTCACCTTATGTATTTATTCATCAGCTTGTGTTAAAATGTATAAACAAAAGGAGAACAGTATGAAACATATGATTTTCAAATTATTATTGGGGTTAATTATGGTTTTTTTAGTAATTGCTGGTTTTGTTTTTTATGGATTATACTTCGCTCCTACAAATCTAGACACTGAATTTAAAACTATCAACTCTGATAAAGTACCACCCTCTATGAATGATATAAAAATAGGTTATTTCTCAGATGTATACTTTTTAGAATTTATGGATGAAGAAAGAGTAAGCGAAATGTTTGACACCATAAATTCTAGTGATGTTGATGTCCTACTATTTGGGGGAGACTTATTTTCAAACCCAAATGATGAAACCATTAGTGAAACACAAATTGCATTTATTACTGAACAATTAAATGGTTTAAATGCGAACCTTGGAAAATATTATGTATTAGGTGACAAAGATAATTTGAATCCTGATTTAGTGAACAGTATATTATATAACGCCGATTTTGAATTATTAAGTAATAGCAATATTAAAATACACAACAATGATTCATCAAGCATTACACTAATAGGGTTAGACAATACTATTAACTCCACTCCAAATATAGAAACTGCTTTTGAAGGTACAAGTAGTAAAAATTTCAATTTGTTATTCACGCATACCCCAGATAGTTTATCTTTACTTGGTCAAAACAGTGTAGATGTTGCACTAGCTGGACATACCTTAGGAGGTCAAATTTCACTTCCTTTACTAGGTAACCTCCAAAAAATAGAAGGTGCATCACAGTATACCAAAGGATTATACTTAGTCGGAAATAGCAAATATTATATCTCTAATGGATTGGGTACCACCGGCTCAGATTTCAGAATGTTTACCGATCCTCAATACCATGTATTCTTAATAGAAAGCAAATAAATCCACTTCTAAATGAAGTGGATTTATTCTTTTACTAATTGTTTTATTACCCTTGTACAGATAAGTATCAAGCATACAGACCACAATACACAAGCGAAGATAGAAACCATATCAATACTTGTACGATAAAAATAAATAGTACTTCCTATCCCTTTTTCACTTTGAATAAAAACTTCTGCCATAATACCTACTTTAAAACTTAATGGTAGACATGTTTGTATTGCACTCTTAATTTGTGATTTTATTAATGGTAAATACACTCGAGTAATTAAGTAATAAATACGATAATTATGAAACTTAATAACATCTTCCAAGTCGTCATCTATATGTAGAATTCCTTGTACACTATTGTGGTAAAAAATTGGGAATATCATAATAAATATCATTACCAGAATAGCACTATTTCCTTCTAATTATACGATAAGTAATAAAATATATACTACTTGTGGAATGGATTGAATAAGCATAAAAAAAGACTCTAGAAATAGTTTTAAAGGATTATGTAATCCTGCAACAATACCAGTTATCACTCCCAAAAATAAAACTATACAAAAAATAGTGATGACTCTAATACATGTATATATTATACTTTCATAAAACATTGGTTCTTGAATGATTGTAATCATTCTTAAAAAAACAACATTTGGCATAGGTAAAATTACTTCACGATTCACAATCAGTGCTAACACATACCAAGTAAGTAGCAGCATTCCTATACTACTTAATTTATATTTCATAAAATAATCATCGCTTCATCATAGTGGATATCAAATAGATCTAAAAAAGATCTTATTTCCTCTTCTATATTAGATGCATAAGAAAATGAAATATTTTGTCTTTCTAGTGATACCATTGCAATTTCAACACTCGCTAAACCTAGTGCTTCCACGCCTATATCATTTAGATATTGCTCCATTTTGGGATAACCATTATTTGTGAATTCGTCTATTTCTTTTATCAAAGGTGTGTAATCACTATCTTCTTTAACAAAAATAGCAGCTTGTGGATATACTTTTTCTCCATATGCTTCTTGTAAATCTGCAATTATAGTTAATTCAACTCCACTCGATTTTGCCTTTGCGATAGTAGCGCTAGCTAAAGGTTCTGCTAGTAATCCTACCTCTACTTTTTCAGCTAATAATTGTTGTTGTACCAACGTTGCTGAACTATAGTAAGTCAGGCTAGCATTAGTATTTAAATTTGATTCCTCAAATACTCGTTGAGGAACACTATGTTGATCAAACATTGCAATTTCATCAACAGCACTTATCTTGACTCCTTATTGTCCCACTAGATATAGGTTACCCCAAGTAATCGCACCTATCATTTTATAGTCGCATGGATCTTTATTTATTAATGTTGCACCTAAATTTATTGGTGCTACAATGAGATCGTATTCACTATCCTTTTTAGATAACTCTGCAATCAGCACATCTGAGCCATCTACCACATCCAGTGTACCTGTTTCATTGATTTCTTCATATACACTCGCAAATGCCAATGATGGGGCACCCGCTGGTACTAACACATGTAGTCCTTCATTTATTTTATCTAAAGAACAGGAAAACAACTCAATACTTAGACAACATAATACAAGTATACTAAATTTTTTTTTCATTATTTTTCTCCTTCAAAAGGATAGTCGCAGCATTGCGCCACGACTATTATTATTTCATTTTCCCAAAACGACCTTTAGAAGCATAACTAGTATGTAAATATTTATGCGCTTTATGAGAATTCGGCTCTACTAAGAAATCTTCATACAATGCCTTAACATCTGGATTTTCATGTGATTTTCTAATCGGTGCGGCTTCATCAGCTTTATATAACACTTGTGATCTAAGTTTAAAAACATCAACGTGTTCTCTCACTACAGAATCATAAATAGGTTGACCTCCACCCATGATACATCCACCAGGACATCCCATTATTTCAATAAAATGATATTTAGAAACTCCCTTGTTTTGTTTAATCACTTCTAATACTTCTTTGGCATTACCCACACCACTAACTACTAGCCCTTTTACTGTGATTTCACCTGCATTCACACTGATTTCTTTACTTCCTTTTGGACCTCTTGCTTGTCTAAATTCAACTGAATCCAACTCATGACCGATTAATTTTTCTGCAACGGTACGAATCGCAGCTTCCATTACACCACCAGTAACTCCGAAAATAACTCCTGATCCAGAATTTGCATGTGCAAATGGAGCATCGAATTCTTCATCAGGTAAAAAGTTAAAGTTGATACTTGCAAATTTAACCATCGCTGCGAATTCTCTAGTGGTAATTACGTAATCTACATCACGTAATCCATCCACCTCAAACTCAGGACGAGAAATTTCATATTTCTTAGCAACACATGGCATCACTGAGACAACTACAATATCCTTAGGATCAATCCCCTCTTTTTGTGCATAGTAAGATTTCAACATTGCACCAAACATCATATGAGGTGATTTACAACTTGATAAATTAGGAATGAAATCTGGATAGAAATGTTCTCAATATTTAATCCAACCTGGACTACAAGATGTAATCATCGGTAACACCCCACCATTACTTACTCTATCTAATAATTCACTACCTTCTTCCATAATTGTTAAATCCGCAGCTGTATTCGTATCAAATACACGATCAAATCCTAGTTTTCTTGCTACACTTGCAATTTTAGGAGTTACATTCGTTCCTATAGGTAATCCAAATTCTTCTCCTAATCCCGCTCTTACTGCTGGATCTATTTGAACAACAACATGTTTTTTCGGGTTATAGATTTCATCAAATACTTGATCAATACATCTTTTTTCACGCAATGCTCCCGTAGGACAAACACTAACACATTGTCCACATAAAACACATTCGTTATCTTCAGTAGGACGATTAAATGCATTCGTTATCGTAGTATTTATTCCTCGCATAGTTGCATCAATAGCTTCTACTTTTTGAATGTGTTTACATACTACAACACACCTTCTACATAGAATACATTTCGCATTATTTCTAACAATCGAAGTATTTGAATCATCTTTTTCACCGAATGGCGCATCAATATCAAAACGGATATCATCAACACCTAGTTCACCAGATAATTTTCTTAGTTCACAATGATTTTTTTGTACACTTGAAGCAACTTCTTTCATGATTAGATAATATTAATTCTAAATTCATACGTCTAGCTTCTCTCACTCTTGGAGAACTAGTATAGACAACCATTCCTTCTCTAATAGGAAATACACAAGCTGCTTGTAAAGTTCTCATTCCCTCTACTTCTACTAAGCACATACGACAAGCTCCAATTTCATTGATATCTTTTAAATAGCATAAGGTAGGTATATTAATATTTGCACTCTTTGCAGTTTGTAATACCGTAAGCTCTTTATCTACTGCATACACATTACCATTAATGGTAATCGATACTTTTTCACTCATTATGGATCCCTTTAAGTGTTGCCTTATTTAAAACAATCGAATTAAATTTACACTTACTAACACACCGCCAACACTTGATACATTCTTCTAATTCAATGATGTGTGGCTGTTTAATTGCTCCTTTAATCGCTCCAACAGGACAATGACGTGAACATAACATATAGCCTTTACATTTGTCAGCGATTATTGTGTATTCCAATAATTCTTTACAAACTCCCACCGGACAATGATGTACTTCTATATGAGCTAAATATTCATCTCTAAAGTAGTGTAAGGTACTTAACATTGGGTCAGGTGCTGTTTGACCTAATCCACACATCGACATATCTTTAATTGCAATACTTAAATCGTGTAACGTTGTTAAGACTTCTTTTGTACCCTTGCCTTTTGTGATTTTTTCTAGAATTTGGTGTAATCGTTTGGTTCCTATCATACATGGTGAACATTTACCACATGATTCATCAACTGTAAAATCTAAATAAAATTTCGCAATATCAATCATGCAATTATCTTCATCCATAACAATTAAACCACCTGAACCCATCATCGATCCAATTTTAATTAATTCATCATATTCGACAGATACATCCAATAAAGACTCTGGGATACAACATCCTGAAGGCCCCCCAGTCTGTACTGCTTTAAACTTTTTATTATCGGGAATACCACCTCCGATATCATATATGATTTCTTTTAAAGTAATTTCCATTGGTACTTCAAGTAATCCTACATTGTTTATTTTACCACCTAGTGCAAATACTTTAGTTCCACTAGATCGTTTAGTTCCCATTCCTTTATACCAGTCCGCTCCATACAATATAATTTGAGCAATATTCCCATAAGTTTCAACATTATTTAATAGAGTTGACTTTTGGAATAATCCTTTTTCTGCAGGATATGGCGGTCTTGGTCTAGGTTCTCCACGCTTTCCTTCTACTGAGTTTAATAACGCAGTTTCCTCTCCACATACAAAGGCTCCGGCTCCGTATCTAATTTCTAAATCGAAATTAAATGTAGTTCCTAAAATTTGATTTCCTAACAATCCATATTCTCTTGCTTGTTCAATAGCGATAACTAATCGATGAATTCCCATCGGATATTCTGCACGTACATACACATATCCATATTGAGAATTCGTCGCATATGCTGCAATAGACATGGCTTCAATAACGCTATGTGGATCATCTTCTAATAATGAACAATCCATAAATGCTCCTGGATCTCCCTCATCTGCATTACAAGCAACATAGTTAACATCACCACTGACCTTCGCACATATTTCCCACTTTAATCCAGTAGAGAAACCTGCACCACCACGACCTCTTAATCCTGAATCTTTTATCGTTTTTCATAACTCCTTCAGGTTGTATAGTAAACAAACATTTTTCCAATGCTTTATATCCATCTAAAGCGATATAATCATCAATTTGTTCGGGATCTATGATTCCATAATTTTTTAACACAACTATTTTTTGTTTCTTATTGAATGATAAATCGGCTAATTTCTCAACCACTTTACCATCTGGTTCTGTCACTAATAACCTTTCAACAATTCTATTTTCTTTTAAATGTAAAGATACAATATCATGTACATCTTTTATCTTCACGTGACTATAGAACGTATCATCTGGTTGTACTAATACAATAGGACCTTTCGTACATAGTCCAAAACATCCTGTTTGTATTATTTCAACATTGTCTAACTTTTCATCGTGAATCATTTTACGTAATTCATCGATAATATCTTTAGACTTAGCAGAATGACATCCTGAACCACCATAAACCATAACATGCTTACAGTTAAAAGCTTGTTTATCGAGTCTTAATTTAATTTGTTCATACCGTTCTTCTTTTAACTTTTTCAGTTCTTGTTGATTCATTACTCGACTCCATCCTTATCTACATAATGAGATAATATGTTCGCAATATTTTCTGGTTTAACACTTCCGTATACATCTACATCCACAGTAACTACTGGCGCTAATCCACAAGCTCCTATACATCTAGTAGATTCTAACGTAACTTCATTATCCTCTGTTGTTTCTCCTACTTTAATATCTAACGCTCTTTCAAAACCGTCTACTAATGATTGTACTCCTTTAACGTAGCATGCTGTTCCCATGCAAACACTAACTTTATGTTTACCTGTTGGAGTTAAGCTAAACTTCGAATAAAAGGTTGCTACTCCATAAATTTCAGATAAGGAAATTCCTGTTTGTCGAGCAATAAGTTCTTGCACTTGAATAGGAAGAAATCTAAAATCATCTTATACATCATTCAAAATACTAATTAATGAACCAGGTTTATCTGCTTACTTGTTACAAATCTCAATTATTCTATCTTCTGATTCTTTCACTAAATTGCATAAACATTCTTTTTCCATATAATATCTCCTTTAAGTTATTATAATTTCACCATTTTTATGTAGCCGCTTACAACTTTTTTTGTTTTCTTGGCATAAAAAAAGGACACTATTATTTAGCGTCCTTTTTAGATACTTGAATTGTTAATGCATATTCTAGCTGTACTAGTTCTACTCCAGCACTTACCAGCATTTTTTTACTTGCGATAACATTATCTTGATCTTTATATTTATCTGATTCATATACTATTTTACTAATACCAGATTGAATAATTGCTTTTGCACATTCATTACATGGAAATAAAGAAACATAAATGCTACACCCTCTTAAATCACTATGTGAATTTAAAATTGCATTCAATTCGGCATGAACAACAAATGGGTATTTGGTATCCAAAAAATCTCCATCTCTACCCCAAGGATATGTATCATCTTCACATCCTCTAGGTAACCCATTGTAGCCAATACCGACTACTCTGTTTGTTTGCGAAACAATACATGCCCCTACTTGAGTAGAAGGATCTTTGGAACGTAGCGCACTTAAGTGAGCCAGCCCCATGAAATATTCATTCCAACTTAATACATCGCTACGCTTCATTCGTTTATTCCTCCCCTACATGTAATGCTTTTTTTATATGTTCTGCATAATCATCTAATCCTAACGTTTCATACTGTTCAATTAAATACGTATCGAACTCAGGATTAGGCAACGCTGTGTCAATTTGACTAGCTCCATAAAGAATGCTAACAATTAAGGCAAAACAACCAAAAATAAAATGCTTAGATACCTCTTTGAATTCATTGTTAGGAAATAAGACAACAGCCATAAACAATCCCCAAATGAAACCTGCAAGCAATGAAATCGTACTAATTCCCTCCATAAAGAAACAAACGAATACCCATATATAAATATTACTTAAACGTAATGCAATCAACTTATTTAAATATAATTTCTTTTTAAATATATATACTATTAATGCTCCTAATAGTCCAAATATTCCTGCCCCCATACCCATAAATAAAGTATTTGAATCAAAAATAAATGGGAACACATTACCAAATAATGCGGCACTCGCAAATATTAAGAAATATTTCAGTTTTCCATATTCTTTTTCACATAGTTGACCTATTTGAACTAACATAAATCCGAAGAACATAATTGTAATCAAATCAGAATGAATGAAGGTCATAGTAATGAATCTCCAATACTCATTCGCTTCTAGTACTAACGATTTATAATATGCTCCAGAGGCTACTAGTCCTACTGACAAATGTTCAGCGTGTTGTAATACAAAGTATGAAGACAATAAAAATGTGATTGCCATAACAAATGCGATTGAACTAGACACAACAGGTAGTTTTTTAAAAGAAAACCTGTTTTCTTTTCTAAGTTTCGCCATTTGTATTAATTCTAATTGCTTTGTTAATTTGGCACATTCCTGCTGGTTATCGTTTACTGTGTGTAATACATTTGCTAGTTTTGGAAAGTGAGTATAGATGCTTTCGTCACTACATGTATCTTGAGTTAAGACCATTTGGATGAAGCTTACTTCATTAAATGGAGTACTAGTTTCATTTGTATTTATAATGAATACTTTACCCTCTTTAGCAATAGCTTTATTCAGTGCACTTTGTATATTTGTTAAATACTCAGTTTCAAACATTGCGCTTGTACTAGCTTGTGCATTCAAGCGTATTATAGGAAACGCTTCATTTTTAGGATTTGCAAGCCACAAATCTTTTTTTGCAGTAGCAACATTCACAATTTTATAATCGTAATTACCTACCAAACAATTTATTATTTGATAAACAAATACATCCGCATTTGTATACTCCATTTTATCACCTATTTTTCTCTTATTTATCTCTTAATTCTTTTAATACTTTTTGAAACAACTCTGGTAAAGGCGCATTCACAACAATCTCTTCACCCGTTCTTGGATGAATGAAGATTAGTTCGTGTGCATGTAATAGTTGCCCATTAAGTTGCATTGTTTTACGATATGAATATTTTTCATCTCCCACTACTGGATGTTTAATATATTGCATATGCACTCTAATTTGGTGAGTTCTTCCTGTTTCCAAGCGACATTCTACCAATGTATAATCATGAAATCTTTCTACAACTTTAAAGTGAGTAATTGCATCTCTTGAATTTTTAGCTGTAACACCCATTTTTTGTCTATCTTTTACATCTCTACCAATAGGTGCATCAATAGTTGCAAATTCATGTTCAATAACACCATGCACTAATGCATAATATTTTCTAGAGACACTTTTCTTTTGTAACTGTTCACTCAATGAAATATGAGCAACATCATTTTTAGCTACGATTAATAACCCTGTCGTATCTTTATCTATTCTATGCACTATTCCAGGACGTAATACCCCATTGATTCCACTTAAGTCTTTACAATGATGTAGCAATCCATTTACTAAAGTATGATGCATACTTCCAGGTGCTGGATGTACTACAATACCTTTATCTTTATTAATGACAATGACATCTTCATCTTCATATACGATATTCAAATCCATTTCTTCTGCTTTAGCAACCGTTTCTTCCATTTCAATTTTAGCGATTTCAATGATGTCATCAACTTTTATTTTATAATTTGCTTTTGTAGATGCGCCATTCACTAAAATTTTCCCATCTTTAATCAAGTTTTGTATTCTACTTCTTGAAAATTCTTCGTGCTCATCTAAAAATTTATCTATTCTTATAAACTCAAACTCTTTACTAATCGTGTATTTTTTTTCCATATGTTACTCCAAATTCTGTTAATAGTTCATCAACAAATACGATAATAATTCCTAATACTAAACAACTATCCGCTACATTAAAGACAGCAAAGTCAAAACCAAATATAATAAAGTCTAAGAAGTCAATGACGTATTGAAAGACTAGACGATCTATAAAATTACCTATTGTACCAACAAACATTAATACCACACCTATCTTAGCGATAAATTGATATTCATGTAATGTTTTATAAAAGAAACTCAATACTACTAATCCGATGATACTAACGATGTAAAAGAACATCATTCTTCCTTCTAAGATACTAAACGCTGCCCCAGTATTCTGCACGTATGTAATATTAAAGAAGTCAGGAATAATGGGAATACTCTCATATAACTCCATGTAATTAGATATATAGTACTTAGTTAATTGATCCACTATTAAACCAAAACTAAATAGTAAAATTAAAATTTTATTTTTGCTTTTCATATATACTCCTAACGCTACGATATGTATTTTACCATAATTTCCATAAAATATAAATCAATAGCTTAATTTAGTCCTTTTTCTAACTGTATTTGTTCCTCTTTTTCAAGTAAGTTAAAATACAATTCGTTATTTTCTTCCAATAAAGCGTCTACTTTGTTACGTTCTTGCGATAATTGTTGAATTTCTTCAAAAATACTTAACTCATTCATTTGCTCATCTAAGTGATGTAATAACTGTTCTTGTTCTTCAATTGTATTCGGCAATGTTTCTAATAGATTTTTTTCTTTACTAGTTAATTTAATTTGCGTTTTCTTCAAGTGTTCTTTTTGTTTCTTATACGCTTCATAACGACTTGCATCTTTACTATTTTTATCATTTCCTTCATTTATATACATCTCATATGAACTGTTTTTTAATTGAATGGTTTCACCTTCAAATACAAGTAAGCTATCACATACTCGATCGATGAAATAACGATCATGAGAAACACAAATAACATTCCCCATAAAATCATCTAAATAACTTTCAAGTATGGCTAATGTTTCAATATCTAAATCATTTGTGGGCTCATCTAAAAACAGCATATTGGGTGCTTGCATCAAAATTTTCAATAAGTATAGGCGTCGTTTTTCTCCACCTGACAATTGTCCAATCTTTTTATATTGATCTTGTTTGTCAAATAAAAATCGCTCACACATTACACTCGCACTTAACTCGCCTTCTTGCGTTTTTAGTGAATGCGAACTTGATTTAATATAATCGATTACTCGTTCATTATCATTCAAATCATTATTTTCTTGTTTATAATAAGCAATATTTAATGTTTCTCCATGAATGATATTTCCGCTATCAATTTCTACATGTTTTGCAAGTGCCGCTAATAATGTAGTTTTCCCACATCCGTTCACACCTAAGATACCGATTCTTTCGAATCTTTTTGCCACATAACTAAAGTCAGTAAATAATACTTTATCACCATATGCTTTACTAATATTTTCTACTTCTAGGATTAAGTTCCCTAATCGTGTTTGTTGTTGAATCATATTTACATTTTTTTGAACTTGTACCTTGTCAATATTGGTCATTTTTTCAAATCTTTGTAATCGATCCTTACTTTTTGTACTTCTTGCTTGCACTCCGGCTCTTACCCATTCTATTTCTTTGCGTAAAAATCGATTTCGCTTTTGTTCTTGCGATAATAATGTTTGCATTCTTTGTTCTTTCAACTCTAAATATAAACTATAATTTGCATCATATGTGTATATCTTAGTAGCATCTACTTCAACAATTTTATTTACTACACGTTCAAGAAAGTATCGATCATGCGTAACCATAAGTAATGCTTTATTCAATTTCATCAAATACTTCTCTAAATATTCAATCATTTGTATATCTAAATGATTGGTTGGCTCATCTAAAATCAACAAATCAAACTCTTGCAATAACGCAACAGCTAATGCTAAGCGTTTTTTTTGTCCACCACTCATTGTACTTACTTTTTGATTTAAATCATTAAGTTGTAATTGATTCAACATAGCTTTCATTTCAAATTCTTTTGCATTCGCATGATGTGCCTTCATTACAGAAAGTACATCTGTTTCTTTAAATTCAGTCTCTTGTTGTAAGTATGAAATACGTAATCCTTTTTTTGTGATTATTGTTTCTCCTTGATAGTTTTCAATTCCAGCAATAATCTTTAGTAATGTACTTTTTCCAGTACCATTTACACCAACAAGTCCCATTTTGTCATTATCTTCGATGATTAAATTAGCCTCATCAAAAATACATTTATCATTATGAAACTTAGTAATTTTATTTATTGTTATTAACATGTTATATTCCTTTCTAAAAAATAAAAAGTCTTACCTAAGACTTTTTATTCTTTTATTCACAAATAAATGCATCTGTCGCTTCCATCATCGTTAATACATCATCGATGCTGCTATAATCATCTTTTGTTCCTAAACCAAATAGATCACTTTCAAAATCATAAGTTTGTGTATCTAATGTGATTGACTCACCAATCATATTGTCTTTTTCATCTTTTGTTATTTCTATGACTAAACCATCTATTCCCTCATCATTTTTGTATCCTTCAGAAAAATCATTATAATACTCATCTAATGTAAAATCTTTTAAATCTGATTCATTTAGATAATATTCACTATATGATATAAGTGATAGTATTTCTCCATCTTTATTATATTCATAAGTGACTTGCGTTGTATATTCTTGTTCTTGCACATTTAATTTACAAACTAAAGTTTTTGTACTATCGCATCCACTTAATGAAAATATCATAACCATTAATATACATATTTTTTTCATAAAACACCTCGCTAAGATTATACCATATTTATTGCTTGATAATGTAAGGATATATCATTTTTATTATGTATCTAAAGATAAAATAAAGAATAATTAAAAAGGCAATAAAGACTAATAAAAAACTATTTACTTGCTCCCATTGAAGAACTTCAAAGCCTAAAAAAGGAGTGAAATATATAAATCCAACTAGCATACCTATACTCATTACGCTGGTTACTACTATTCTCCACAATGAAAATGGACGTGCCACTCTTATCAATACAAATATTCCATTTAAACATATTGCTACCAATGATAGTTGAACGATTAATTCGTTCGTCATGGAATAATTCTTTTGTGTGATAAATAAGTAGACTAAACATGCAACAGCACTTAGTGCTGATGGTAATGAAACCATCACTATGTTTTCTAAGAACCCACTTTCTATACGCTTCTTGTTACCTTCTAAGGCGAATAAGAAACCTGGTACACCAATACATATAGTAGACATAAAAGTTAAGTGTATCGGCTCAAAAGGGTAGTTGTATGCAGTTGTCATCGCAATTAAGATAAGAAAGAAAGAAAGTAATGTTTTAGCAAGGAATAGTGTCGCAACTCTTTGTATATTATTAATGACACGACGTCCCTCATATAATACATCAGGCAGTGCATCAAAGTTATCATCTAGTAACACCATATTGGCACTTCTTCTCGCCATATCACTTCCACTAGCCATCGCGATACTGACATCAGCTTCTTTGAAAGCCAACACATCATTGATTCCATCTCCACTCATTCCTACACAATGGCCATGTTTTTTAAGCAATAGGATAAGTTCTCTTTTTTGTTGAGGATTGACTCTTCCATACACCGTATATGAAAGCATACTACTATCCAACGGCGTATTAACCGTACTTAAATCTATGTATGAATGACTATCTTCAACACCGACCCTGTTCGCTAATTCTTTCACACTAATAGGATCATCTCCAGATATTATTTTTATATTCACGCCTTGTTTCTTAAAATATGTAATTGTATCTTTTGCGTTATTTCTTATTTCTTCTTCTAAGCAAATGATTCCTACTAATGTACAACCGATATTTGTTTCTTTCGCAACTGAAATAACACGATACCCTTGTGTTGCATATGTTTCTATTAACGCTACATCTTCTTCTTTATGTTTCGGTACAATAAATGAGTAAGCTCCCATATAATAAGTTTCATTACCACAAATAAGTGCACTGTATTTTCTTGAACTACTAAATGGTATAAATTTTGTTAAGGTAAAAGTTGCATTACCTGTAAACTGTTTTTTTATCGCAATCATAGTCGCATTCGCATCTTTACTATAGGCAATGAAATTCGCAATAATTTCATTTAACGATTGTTCATCTTCACTAATAGTTTTACTTACTTGCATGACTCCAGTTGTCAGTGTTCCCGTTTTATCAAAACATAAGGTATCCACTCTCGCTAACATATCTAAACAGTATAACTCTTGCACTAATACTCTTTTTTTAGCCAAGTGAATCGTTGATACACTTAACGCTATACTAACCAAAATCACTAATCCCTCCGGGATCATTCCAATGATAGCAGCACATGTATTAAGAATAGTAGTATGAAAATCAACACCATGTATAAAATAAGTTTTTAAAAACATAAAAATTCCAAACGGAACAATTAGATAAGTAACTATTTTAATAATCTGATCCATATTTTTCTTTAATTGTGAGTGGTATCGTTTCATTAGTTTAGCTTCATGCATTAACTTTGTAGAGTAATTATCACTCGCTACATGCATCACCTGTACATAAGCTTCATTAGATACAACAAAACTTCCTGAATACAAGTTGTCATTTTTTTGTTTTAACACCGTATCACTTTCACCACTGATTAAAGATTCATCTACTTCAAGTTCCCCTTCAATCAATATACAGTCACATACAATTTGTTGACCACTAGCTAACAACAAGATATCATCAACCACAATATCCTCTATGTATATTTCAACTAATTGGCCACTTCTTAACGACTTTACTTTTGAAGCTATTATTAATGCCATTTTATCTAATGTTCTTTTTGCTCTAATCTCTTGAATTACACCAATACATAGATTCGATAATACAACACCCATAAATAACATATTTTCATAATGTCCGGTAATAAATACTAATGCTGCTAATACTATATTAATTAAATTAAAAAAAGTATAAAGATTACTTTTGAAAATTTCTTTATATGTTTTACTAATTGATTCTATATTTTTATTTGTTTGTTCATTTCGTATCCGTTGTTTTACTTGTTCATCATTCAAACCTGTAAATAATTTATCTTCCATATTTATATCACCTATTACTATTATAGTATATTTTTCACAAATATACCTATTAAGATTATATTAATTGCATCATATAGTTTAGAAATTTTGTATAGAAAACGTTTTCATTTGCGACTGATACAATATATATATAACTTATTATTATAAATTCTAACTAAGTAATATATTAAAGGTGACTTCTGTATCATACAGAAGTCACCTTTAACTATTTGAATCTATTTATTATTTTGATTGAATGTATTCATCCATTGCTTTAGCAGCATCTTTACCAGCTCCCATTGCAAGAATTACAGTAGCCGCACCTGTTACTGCATCTCCTCCAGCATATACACCTTCACGAGAAGTTTTACCGTCTTCATCAGCGATTAAACAACCCCATTTATTTGCATCAAGTCCATCTGTTGTAGAAAGAATTAAAGGGTTCGGAGAAGTCCCAATTGACATAATCATGCAATCAATATCCATCACAAAATTACTTCCCTCTTTAATTACTGGTCTTCTTCTTCCAGAATCATCAGCCTCACCTAATTCCATTTCTACACATTCCATTCCAATACAATTCCCGTTTTCATCTCCAAGAATTCTAACAGGGTTTGTTAATGTTTTAAAGATAATTCCTTCTTCTTCCGCATGTTCCACTTCTTCTCTTCTTGCAGGAAGTTCATCCATTCCTCTACGATAAACGATATATACTTCTTCACATCCAACTCGTTTAGCACAACGAGCTGCATCCATAGCGACATTCCCACCACCAATAATAGCGGCACGTTTTGCTTTGAATATAGGAGTATCTACTCCTGTTTCATACGCTTTCATTAGATTAAAACGTGTTAAATATTCATTAGCAGAAAAGACTCCTTTTAAATTTTCACCTTCAAGGTTCATAAAGTTAGGCAATCCAGCTCCACTACCGATAAAGATACTTTCATATCCCATTTCAAACAATTCATCTATTTCTAATACTTTACCAATTACCATATTCGTTTCTACTTTAACACCGATTGCTTTTAGTCCATCAATTTCTTTTTGAACAATAGCTTTCGGTAAACGGAATTCAGGAATTCCATAGACAAGAACTCCCCCGGCTTTATGTAACGCTTCAAATATAGTTACATCGTATCCTTTATTTGCTATATCTCCTGCACATGTTAATCCAGCAGGACCCGCTCCAACAATTGCTACCTTATGACCATTAGACGTAGGAATTACAACATCTGTACTTCCATTAGCTATGTGATAATCGGCTACAAATCTTTCTAAACGTCCAATTCCAACAGATTCATGTTTGATTCCACGAACACATTTTTCTTCACACTGTGACTCTTGAGGACAAACACGTCCACATACTGCAGGTAAAGAACTTGTTTCTTTAATTATTTTATAAGCAGCTTCCATGTCTCCATCTTTTACTTTTCCAATAAAACCCGGAATATCTACTGCTACAGGACATCCATTCATACAAGGTTTATGTTTACATTGTAAACATCTATCAGCTTCTTCCATCGCTTGTTCTAATGTATACCCTAAAGCAACTTCATCAAAGTTTTTATTTCTAACATTTGGATCTTGTAAAGGCATATCCATTTTTTTAGGATTCATATTCGGCATATTAAGCTACCTCCTTATGTAATAAGTTACAATTATCTTCTCTTTCATGTTGTTCGAAATCTGCATATTGTCTACTTCTAGACATAGCTTCATCAAAATCAACTAAATGACCATCAAAATCAGGTCCATCTACACAAGCAAACTTAGTTTTACCACCCACGCTTAATCGACATCCACCACACATACCAGTTCCATCAATCATAATTGGATTCATACTTACTACAGTTTTAACATTATATTTCTTAGTTACCATACATACAAATTTCATCATTACTAAAGGTCCAATCGCAATTACTTCATCAAATTGTTCCCCATTAGATAATAAGTCTTCTAATACATTCGTAACTAATCCTTTTGTTCCAGCACTTCCATCATCACTCATTAAATGAAAGTTAGTACTAACCGCTTTAAATTCATCTTCTAGAATTACTAAATCTTTATTTCTAAAACCTGCGATTGTCGTTACTTCTACACCATTATCATGTAGTCCTTTTGCAGTTGGATACGCTATCGCACAACCAACTCCTCCTCCAACTACACAAACACGTTTCATTCCAGTAATATGAGATGCAACTCCTAAAGGTCCTACAAAATCCAATACACATTCATTCACTTTTAATTCATTTAAAAGTCTTGTAGTTTTACCTACAATTTGGAAAATAATAGTAATCGTACCTTTTTCACGATCATAATCAGCAATGGTTAATGGAATTCTTTCCCCAAGTTCGTGCGTTCTAACTATAATAAACTGTCCAGGGTTTGCTTTTTTAGCAATCAATGGCGCTTCAATAACAAGTTTTGTTACAGTTGGATTTAATTCTTCTCTTTCAACTATTTTAAACATAATACTCCTTTCATGGCAGATGCCTTACATAAATTTAATTATAGTCCTTTTTCATGTATAATGAAATATCTTTTTGTCATAAATAAATAAAAAAAGAAACACCTGAGTGTTTCTAAGCAATACTATTTAAATAATCTTGTAAAATAGTTACAGCTGCCATTTTATCAATGACTTTCTTTCTTTTTTTACGTGAGACATCAACAGAGATTAAAAATCTTTCTGCTGATACGGTTGTTAACCTTTCATCCCATAAAATTACTTTTAATCCAATATCTTCAAGCAAAATCTTAAAGTCTAAAGATACATTACCACGAATACCGATATCGCCATTCATATGTTTAGGTAAACCTAATACAACTGTATCTACTTGCTTTTCTTCAATAACGTCTTTTAATAAATTAATACATTGTTCGTAATTCTCGCTTTCAAAACGTAGCGTTGTCAATGGTGAAGCAATCATTCCCATTAAATCGGAAACTGCTATACCACAAGTAACACTACCTAAATCAAGTCCTAATTTTCTTTTCATTATTTTTTATTACCTTCTAAGTAATAATGCACTAATTCTTCAATTATATCGTAATGGTCTACACTTTGAATAATTGTACGCGCGTTATTGTGACTTGAAATATAAGCGGGATCATTTGAAATTAAATACCCTGCTAATTGATTCACTACATTATACCCTCTCACTGTTAAAGCTTCATCTACCAAGAATAATACTTTCTTAATATTATCACGCTTTATTTCTTCTGTTTTAAAGGCCACTGTTTCTGTTATATCTTTCATACTATGTCCCTCCCTATTTCTTTCTACTATCATATCTTATTTTCTAATATTTTTAAAGTTTAATTCCCAAGTTTTTTTTAATTTCTTGTAACGCTTCTTTAATTTTGGTAAAATCCTTACCTCCACTTTGTGCTAAATCTGGTCTTCCTCCACCTTTTCCATCACAAATTTGAGCTGCACTACTTACTAATTTACCACAATGAATTCGATTTTTAACTAAAGATTTATCTGCTGCTGCAATAAATACTAGTTTTTCATCTTTCATAGTTGATAAGAATACAACTGAATTTGCTACCTTATCTTTTAAAGAAATAGCCATTTCTTTCAGTTTAACACCATCTAACTCATTCATTTCTTTTACTAAGATTTGTATCGAATCAACTTCTATAAATTCTTTTACTAGAGCATCTGCTTGTGCAAGAATTGCTAAGGTTTGTTGTGCTTCGATTTCTTTTTTCGCTTTTGCTAACTCTACTAAAGTAGCACTCATTTTTTCATCTAATCCAACGATTGATTTAGCTTTCATTATATCTTTAATTTTAAGTAATAAATTTTCTTCTTCTTTAAACTCTTGATATGCTATCATTCCTGTTTTCGCACTAATACGGCGAATTCCAGATCCAACACTCTCTTCAGCAGTAATTTTAAATAAACCAATTTCTGAAGTTGTGGTTACATGACATCCTCCACAAAATTCTTTAGAATATCCACCCATACTTACAACACGAACACTATCGCCATATTTTTCATCGAATAATGCCGTTGCTCCTGATTGTTTTGCTTCTTCAATACTCATCACTTCTTTATTTACAGTCATTGATTCTTGGATTTTCGAATTCACTATGAACTCAACTTCCTTGATTTTTTCAGCACTTATTTTTTCGAAATGAGTAAAGTCAAAACGTAAATATTCGTCATTATTATACGACCCCGCTTGGGTAATATGGTTTCCTACTACTTCTCTTAATGCACTTTGTAGTAAATGTGTTGCTGAATGATTTGCGCTAATTTTATTTCTTGATGAAACATTAACCTTCAATACAACTTCATCATTTTCTTTTAAAACAATATCTTCTAATGTTACTTTATGTAATGCCTGTGCATGTGGAGCTTTTTTAACATCTTCTACCACTATTTCAATACCATCTTTAATAATGATACCACTATCAGCTACTTCTCCTCCACTTTCAGCATAGAAACAAGTAGTATCAAAACATACATATCCACTTTGTTCTAATGTGTTTACTTTTTTACCATCTTTAAACAGTCCGATAATTTTAGCTTTTGTTTCTAATACATCGTAACCGATGAATGATGATGAATCCTTGAAGTTTATTAAGTCTTCTGATTGTGAATTCATTGATTCATTGTTATCTCTAGCAGCACGAGCTCTTTGCTTTTGTTGATGCATTTCATTTTTAAAAGCTTCTTCATCGACATTGTATCCGTATTCCATTGCAATTTCTGCAGTTAATTCAAATGGGAATCCATAAGTATCATATAATTTAAAAACAATAGCTCCAGATAAGTTCTTATCTTTTGCATCTTTCATTGCTTCATGTAATAACTGTTCTCCATTTTTTAAAGTCTTATGGAATGTTTCTTCCTCTATTTTAATTAAAGTTTCATTATAAGAAATTTTAT
This sequence comes from uncultured Erysipelotrichaceae bacterium, assembly GCA_947036815.1. Taxonomy (GTDB): domain Bacteria; phylum Bacillota_I; class Bacilli_A; order Erysipelotrichales; family Erysipelotrichaceae; genus CAMQRS01. The sequence continues at coordinate 5,663 of CAMQRS010000003.1, read as the reverse complement.
CCATTAAATAAGGATAGAACTCTTTCATATTAGCTGAAACTGTTTGTACTAGATTAAACATAAATGGTTCATTGATTCCCAATTTAATACCAAAACGAACCGCTCTTCTTAATACACGTCTTAGTACATAACCGCGGCCATTGTTTGAAAACAAAGCACCATCAGACAATGCAAAAGTAACTGTTCTAATGTGATCGGCAATCACGCGATATGCCATTTTGTATTCTCCTTCATAAGGATATTTAGCAATTTTTTCGCATTCTTTTATGATAGGTAAGAATAAATCAGTATCATAATTTGTCTCTCCACCTTGTACAAGTGAAACTAGTCTTTCTAATCCCATCCCTGTATCGATATTACGTTGAGGTAATTCTTTATAGTCTTTACGATCTAGATTAGGCTTACAATCATATTGTGAGAACACAACATTCCATACTTCAATGTAACGATCATTATCGATTTCATCAAAAAACAGTTTTTCTCCTAATCCTTCTGGATCATAAGTGACACCACGATCATAAAATATTTCACTATCTGGTCCCCCAGGTCCTTCTCCTATTTCCCAAAAGTTTCCATCTGTTTTTAAGATGTGACTTGCATCAACACCTAGTTTTTTTGTCCACGTGTCATATGCTACTGTATCATCCGAATATACTGAAATGTATAATTTATCTTTTGGAAAACCAATCCATTTCTCATCAGTTAAAAATTCCCATGCAAATTCGATCGCTTCTTCTTTGAAATAATCACCAATTGAAAAGTTCCCTAACATTTCAAAAAAAGTATGATGTCTTGCGGTCTTCCCTACATTTTCAATATCGTTTGTACGTATTGATTTTTGTGCATTCGTAATACGATTACATTGAGGTTGTTCACTTCCGTCAAAATATTTTTTAAGTGCTGCAACTCCTGCATTAATCCATAATAAAGTAGGGTCATTATGAGGAACTAGTGATGCTCCTGGTTCTATCATATGTCCTTTACTTGCAAAAAAATCTAAAAATAACTGTCTAATTTCATTCCCTGTTCTTTGTTTCATCTCTTTTTCCTCCAAACAAATAAAAAAACGCTCCTGTAACAGGAACGTTTAATAACGCGGTACCATCCTGATTCACAACCTTAGTTGTGCACCTTAATTCTCTTAATACGTAAGAGTACGCTAAGCTCGATTGTAGCTTCATAATAACGTTATAAAAAGTTTTCACCATCCACTTTTTCTCTAAATTACTAGTTATTATTACTCATCAACTTCATTGCTTAATACGTATTCTATATTAACATATTAAAATAATTTTTACAATGTTAGACGTCGTATTCGTGTCTTAATTGAGTAATTTTTCTTTCTAATTTACGCTTTTCTTTTTTTGCCATCTGTGAAAAATCATCTATTACGTCTTCATTTTCATATCTAATCAAAACACCAATCATAATTCCTGCTGCTAAACAAGCTGCTTTATTACATAAGTTGCACATATATATCACTCCTTTTCTATGATAATACTAGTATGAAGTAAGTTTATATAGTTATACAAAGTTTTTTAAAATTCGCTTAGTTAACTTAGTTTTTCTTGGATATCTGTCTTCCTCATTGATTCCCTTCAATAGTACTTCACTATTACCAATTAGAATCAATGATTTTTTTGCTCTTGTTATTCCGGTGTAGATTAGGCGTCTTTGTAGCATGAATTGATAATCTTTAATTAGTGGCATAATAACAATGGGATATTCGCTCCCCTGAGATTTATGGACAGAAATACAATATGCATGTGTAATCACATTAAAATTATCGGCAGTATACTCTACATATGTACCATCAAAATTACAAATAACACGATCCTTATTTTCGAAATCTTCTTCTTTATTTATGATTTCAGCAATTATTCCGATATCACCATTGTATACTTCATCATCTGGTTGATTTTTCAATTGTAAAATTTTATCATTTTCTCTTAATATGCGATATCCTAATTTAATTTCACCTTTAGAAACTGAAGGTGGATTACATAATTCTTGTAACGATCTATTTATCTCATCAATCCCTGCAATACCTTTATACAAGGGTACCAATACTTGAATATCATTGATACTATAATCTTTATCAAGTGCGTTTTGCACAATTTGTGACACTACACTTTTTACGTGATAATTATTAGCGTTTATAAATTTAACATCGCTAGCTGATTCTAAGCTGAAGCAGTTTCCTAGTTTAATTTCATGAGCCAATTGAACAATATCACTACCTTCTTCTTGTCTATATATTTTTTCTAATCGAGTTAAAGGAAAGCATTGGCTTTGAATAATGTCTTTTAACACGAATCCTGGACCTACAGAAGGTAATTGGTGTTCATCTCCAATTAAAATTATTTTATCTACAAACTGAGCCGCTTTTAACGTATGATAAAACAGATTAGCATCTACCATGGAAAACTCATCAATAATTAAGACATTCGTCTGTAACGGCTCTAATTCATTGATTCCAAATGTATTAGTTTCTAAATCCCACTTCAACATAGAATGAATTGTTGTTGCTCCGTGTGCTGTTAGTTGAGTTAATCTTTTAGCAGCTCTACCTGTTGGCGCACATAATGTAATATCAAAATCGGGATACAATTTTTCAAACATTGCCAAAGCTCCTTTAACAATTGTTGTCTTCCCCGTACCTGGTCCCCCAGTAATAATTGAAACGTGATTCATCAATACCTTTTTAATAGCTTCCACTTGTTTATCTTCATATGTAATATTCATATCTAATCCGATTCCTAGTATATCATCTTCAATAGACTCACTCAATTTCGTTTTCTTAGAATCTAATAAAAAATTACACAAATAATTTGCGATACCTTGTTCTGCATCAAATTGTACAGCTAAATAAATTACATCCTCATCATAAATTACTAATCGTTCTTGGTGTAATTCATTAAGTAAAATATTAAATTCATCAGCCTCCATAAATATAAAGTTTCGATTAAATAGTGAGTTTAAATCCTGCCTAGTAATATAGGTGTTACCAGTACTCACTGAATGCTCATTCATCAGATGAATTACTCCAGCTTTTAAGCGATACGGATGTAGTTGTTCAAATCCTAATGAATATGCAAGTTTATCAGCACTTTTAAAACCAATTCCATCAATATCTATAATTAGTTTATATGGATTTTTCTTAATGATTTCTATGGCATCCTTTTGATAGGTTGCGCTTATTTTTTGAATATTTCTTTGTGTCATTCCGTGTTGTGAAAGAAACAATATCGAATCGTTTAAATCATCACTTGAATGTATACCTGCTTTGATACTTTCAATTTGAGCATAACTTAAACCATGTATTTGTTCAATTATAGTAGAGTCTTCTTTTAATAATTCAAACGCCTTAACACCCAATTGTTCAACGATTAAGGTAGCTGCTTTTTTACCAACTTTAGGAAAAAGAGAACTAGAAAAAAAACGTAGTAAAGATTCTTCATCATCATTACTCACTGGTTCATAGTTTATAATTTCAAATTGCATTCCATATTTAGAATGTTCTTTATAAATGCCATGCAAACAATATTTTAAGTCTTCAAAGATTTCTGTAATGATTCCAGTTACCGTAATTGATTTTTCTAGACCGTCATCAAGTTTAAACTTAGCGACTTTATAATTGTTATTTCCTTCAAAGATTATCACTTTAAAGAAGCCTTTTATTTGTTGAATTTCCATAGATCTCCTTTCTAACTTAAAATGATTGGTAAGCATCCTAAAAAATTATAACTCGCATGTAATAATATACATGCATAAATTGATTTATTATATTCATATGCATAACAAAAAACTATTCCTAATCCTCCATATAAAAAGATATAGATGCAATCAATATAATCACCTGCAAAGAATGAATTCATTATATGAATAAACCCAAAAGCAAAAGAACTAATAAAGATGGCAATTACGAACCCTAATTTAGATCGAATCCATCTAAATAAAACGCCTCTAAATATTATTTCTTCAATAATAGGGGCGAGAACACAGACCATAATCACAAATAAAGCTACATTTTCTACAGCAACAGTTTCTAATCCTGTTTGATTTGCACTTTCTTGACTATACCCTAGTATCTCATAAATAATAGAAAAGGCTAGATTCATTACTACAAGTACTGAAATCGCACTAACAACAGTGATGGCCATTTTATTTGATGATAAATGAAATTCGCTCTTTAGCATCTTATATGAAAACAAGCTGATGCATATTGCACTAACAAAATATATATAAAATTGATAAACCAAAGGTAAAGTTAATGCTTCAGGATTATTTAAGTACACTAAGTAAGATGCAATATAAGGAAATATATATATAACAAAAATAAAGTAAAACAAAACTAAAGAAATACTCTTTATAGAAGAGTATGATTGAGTTTCATATCTATTTGATTGAATTAACATACTTTCTAATTTTATCATTTTGATCTACTCCTTCTACATACACCTTATCAATTACTCCTCCACCTAGGCAAATTTCACCTTGATAAAATACAGCTTCTTGACCACAAGTTACAGAAGAAATTGGTGTTAAATGATTCACTAAAATCGTAGTTTCATCAATGAATTTAATTTCAACATCATTATCGTTTTGTCTATATCTAAACTTAGCACTACATTTCATACTATCATTAGGTTTAATTGAACTAAACCAGTTCACATCAGTAATCAGTGAAGAAGTTGAAAATAACCAATCGTTTTCGTCGGCGTTACACACATATAAAATATTTTTAGTAACATCCTTACCAACAACAAACCACGGTCCTTTATTCCCACCTACTCCCAATCCTTTACGCTGACCCACTGTATAATATAAAACTCCAATGTGGTTACCTACTTCTTGTAAAGTATTTATATCAACTATTTTCCCATCTTTTGAAGGCAAATAGTTTTGAAGGAATTCTTTAAAATTTCTTTCTCCAATAAAACAAACACCTGTTGAATCTTTTTTAGAAGCAATTGATAACTCCAATTGATCAGCAAGGACACGTACTTCTGTCTTATCTAAGTGACCTATAGGAAACAGCGTCTTTGTCAAAGCAAATTGACTTATTTGACATAAAAAATAAGTTTGATCTTTATTATTATCTGACCCTCTTAGCAACAAACTTTCGTCATTATTGTGTAACACTTGACTATAATGTCCAGTAGCTACCATATCAAATCCATTATTCATTGCATATTTTAAGAATGTATCAAACTTAATATATTTATTACACAAGATATCAGGATTGGGAGTTCTTCCTTTTTTGTATTCATCCAAGAATGCACTGAAAACATAGTCCCAATACTCTTGCACAAAGTCGATACGAACCAAAGGCAAGTTCAGCTTGTAAGCAACTGCTTTTGCATCCTCGTAATCAACTTCTTGAGGACAAACATCGTTTTGTATAGTTGGATTTCCCTTGATATCATTATTTGCATATGCATCCCAATTACGCATAAATGCACAAGTTACATCATGTCCTTGCTCTTTTAATAAATGTGCTGCTACAGCAGAGTCCACTCCACCAGATAAACCTAATAACACTTTCATATTTTCCCTCTTTTCACTATATTATAATATATCATATTTTTGAATATTAAAAAACCTTAAAAAAAAGACTCACACATGTGTGAGTCTAATTACCTGGCAACTTGCTATCTTCA